>NZ_APGP01000027.1:0-68285 GCF_000404025.1 Caldicellulosiruptor sp. F32 | reverse complement strand
ATATAACTTGATTTTCTCATATTTTCTTTATGTTTTCGACTTTTTTCTTTAAATACCTTTATATTTTTCGACATTACAAACTTATCTACAGAAGGGGATGTTCATGTTTTGCCTTAAGCCTTTCCCATCTTCTGTCAATTTCCTTTTGGAATTCGTCTACAATATGTTTATATTCAGGTCTTGTAAGATGCCTTGTTCTTCCCATCATAGATAGCCACTCAATAACAGGAATCTTTTTCCCTTTTTTCTCAGGGTCATAAGTGATAATAGTTTTGCCATGATCAACTTCGTAAAGTGGATGGAAACAACAATCAACAGCTGCTTTAATTACTCTTCTTTCTTTAGATGGTTCATCTCCCCAGTTCAGTGGACATGCTGACAGAGCTTTAATGTAAACAAGTCCCTCTTCTCTCATAATCTTTTGTGCCTTTCTTGCTTTTTTTACAAAATCTATGGGATCTGACTCAGCAACAGTAGCCACATATGGAATATTTGTTGCTGCCATTATCTGTGGGGTATCTTTATGGAATGTTGACTTCCCAAACTGAGTTTTGCCAACATGTGAAGTTGAACTTGAGGCTCCATAGGGAGTTGTATATGAAAGTTGATAACCTGTATTCATATATCCACCATTGTCGTATTCAAATATAATCATCTTGTGATTTCTCAAAGCAGCTCCAATTGTTGGACCCATGCCTATGTCATTCCCACCATCACCTGTGACAAGAATAAAAGTAAGTTCTCTGTTTGGTATTTCTCCCCTTTTTTGACGCTGATGATACATCTCTACAAGTCCTGATAAAGTAGCAGCACCATTTTGAAATAGATTATGGATATAAGTTGTTCTGAATGCTGTTTGAGGATAAGCAGTTGTTACAACCATACCACAGCCTGTATGAAAAAGTAAAACTACATCCCCTTCAATACCTTTTAAAAGAAGATTCAAGTTTGGAAAGATTCCACATCCTGGACATGCCCCATGCCCTGGAACAATTCTTTTGGGCATTGCTGTCAAGTCGCGAGTATTTAATGCAATATTTTTTGTCCACTCAGCCTTTATTGGCTCCATGTATTTTCTGGGCTTATAGTTCTCATCTCCTGCATACGCTCCGATATAATCAAAATCTGGTATTTGTTTCTTATCCTCGTATGCTAAATATAAATCCTCAAAAATAGAAATGGCATCATCTAAAAAGAAATCTTTCCCACCAAGCCCATAAATCCTGCTAATTACTTTTATATCTGTCCTCAGCTCTTGCAGGGTAGCTTTTACCTCAATTGTCATATTGCCACCTTTTGCACCATAACTTTCTTGTCTATCTAATACAGCAAGGTATTTTACATTTTTGAGCAGCTCTTGGATTTCTTTTTTAGGCCAGGGCCGCAACACGTTTGTTGTTGCCACACCAACTTTGAGACCCTTTTGCCTTAAAAGGTCAACAGCTTCGCAAACGGTATCATAGCTGGAATTCAACACGAATATTGCAACTTCAGCATCTTCCATTTTGTAACCTTCAACCAAAGTATATTTTCTACCACTTATTTCATAAAATTCATCAAATACCTTAGGGATGACCTCATAAGCTTTGTCCATCGCCTTGCTAAGTTGATATTTGTTATTTATAAGGTCAGGTTCATTCATGTATGGACCAATTGTCACAGGATTTTCAGGGTCTGTTGCAACAATCCGGGGTGGTGGAGTTTTCCCTACAAACTCTTGAACATCTTCTTTGTTCTTAAAATAACTTACAACTCTTTTTTGATGACTTGTAAAAAATCCATCATACGCAACAATAACAGGCAAATTAACCTCAGGATGTTCGCTAATTTTTACTGCCATGATATTCATGTCATAAACCCTTTGAGGGTCTTTAGCAAGCAAAATTATCCACCCAGTATTTAATGTAAACATCAAGTCACTATGATCACCTTTTATATCTAAAGGTCCGGAAATTGACCTTGTAACTAAATTCAAAACCATTGGAAATCTTGTACCAGATTGAACAGGCAGCTGCTCTAATGCATACATAAGACCATTGGCACTTGTTGCATTAAAAACTCTTCCACCGCCTAAACTTGCTCCGTAGCAAATTCCTGCTGCCCCATGCTCGCCATCTGCTGCAATAAGCAAGATATCATGCTGACCATCTGCTCTCATCTGGTCAAGTTCTTCTGCAATTTGGGTTGATGGTGTTATAGGGTAATATCCCATGATATGATAATTTATTTGCGATGCAGCCAAAGCCGCCATTTCATTTCCGCTTTCAAAAATTGTTTCCTGAGGTTTTATCATGAATTTTCACCATCCTCATACCATTTCTCATATACATCAAAATCATGCTTGGCAGAAATTTTCTCAATGTCATGTTCTCTTTCAATTCCTTCAACAAGTGCTCCTGTTGGACAGACATCTACACATCTCAAACATCCTTTACAATATTGATAGTCTGGTCCTAAGTTGAACATTTTAGTTTTACCGTTTTCTGGAAATCTATCCCACACAAAGACATAATCAGGACATGTTGTTTCACAAAGACCACAATGGATACACTTTTCTTTTATAAAGATAGGAATTTTGCCTACTCTACTTGTAATGTTGTTTTTCGTAATAGTATTTGCATATTCAATAATCGTCCCACCAATTGGCGCATTTTTGTAGCCTATTGGACGTCTCTCTTCTTGATATTCCACATAAGGATATTTTCCATCATATTCAAAATATTCAGATTTTACTTCTTTATAACCTGCTTCAAGTCCAGCAAGATTTGATGGTATTGTTTGAGGATATTTTTTCTCAAAAGCCTCTTTAACCAACTCCTTTACGCTGTCTAAACTTATAAATCCAAGCATTTTTACTATTGCACCCAGCATTACCATATTAATTCTTGTCTTTTGTTCAAGAGCTATTTTAATGGCATCAATAACTGCAACAGTGCCGCTTGCAAGTTTTAAAAAGTCACGAGCTGCATACACATCTTTACTTGTATTCAGAATGACTATACCGTCTTTTTGAAGCCCTTGAGTGACTGGATTTGTATTTACCATATTTTCATGAAATATAGCTACCAAATGAGGTTTTACAACAGGCGAATTGATTCTTATTTGCTTTTCCTTTGGCGCAAATCTAATATATGATTTTACAGGTGTGCCCTTTTTCTCAGAACCGTAACTTGCAAAATTCAAAGCATTAAGTTCACTTCCAACAACTCCTGCCTCGGCTAAGATTTTTCCCGCAACATTAGCCCCAAGTCCGCCGATACTTTCAAGTCGAATTTCGTAGTATCCAAGTTCATTTGTGGTTGGTAGCATTGTTCATCTCCTCAATTAAATATTTGTTTATTAATTTTTACCCTGTTTAAAATATGAATTAACATGTTTTAAAATTTCATCTCTATTATTTTTCTCAGGATTGTGAAGAATATATTCATATATTATCTGTAATACGTTCCCCAATTCTTTGCCTTTTAACCCGAGCTTTAACAAATCATCACCCTTTATCTTAACATCCTTTTTGCTAACAAGCTTATTTTGGGCCTTTAAAGTACTAAACAGTTCCATCATTGTTTTATCTTCCTTTAAAATTGAAAGTGTAGAAATTATTCCTTCTGGCATCTTCTCTTCTTCAAAATATACCTTTTTTACGAGGTACTCTGTGGCATATTCAGAACTTAGATAGTTACATAGCTTTGTTGCAAGAGTGATATTTTTTTTATCAAATCTGAGATCTCTCATTATATCTTCCACCTTTTTTGGATCTTGGAAACAAGCAAAAAATGCCGGAATTTTGAACTCAGAAGGAATCAAATCAAACTCTGTTGAATGCAGAAAGCTGTATATTTTTATATATTCTGGAATCACAGTCTCTCCAACACCACTTTCATAAAGCAGTTTTATACCATATAAAGAGTTTTTGCTGCTGAGAATCTTTGAAAGTTCAGCATTTATTCTCTCCTTAGAGATCTTTTTCAAAAGGTCTTTTAAGAGCACAACACCTTCAAATGTCTTCTCATCTATGCTAAAATTAAGCTGAGTTGCAAACCTTATACACCTCAGAATTCGAAGAGCATCTTCAAAAAATCTCTGGTGAGGATTTCCAACACAGCGAACAATTTTATTTTTTAAATCATCAAGTCCGTTGAAATAATCAATAAGGCCCTCATCTGGGTGATATGCCAAGGCGTTTATCGTAAAATCCCTTCTCTTTAGATCCTCATAAAGACTGTTTGTAAACTCTACCGTAGGCCATCTATGATTTTGATATTCTTTTTCTATTCTAAGAGTTGTAACCTCAATCTTCACATTGTTTATTATGACTGTCACTGTTCCATGTTTTATCCCTGTTGGAATTGTCTTTTCAAAAAGTCTCATCACATCTTCTGGCTTTGCATCTGTTGCAATATCAAAATCCTGTGGAGTGGTACCAAGCAAATAGTCTCTTAGGCATCCTCCCACTAAGTATGCTTTGAAATTGTGCTGATTTAGCCTTTTTATCACTTGCATTGGTTCATCCTTTAGCTTTATCATAAAATCACCCTTTTTTACATTATTGTCATTGTCAATAAAATATCATACAATTTGATTATACGCAAAAACTATAGCCTGTTTCCAAATTTAATTGAAAGCCAAAAACTCTATTAAAAAGGAGATGACATAAAATGTTTGACTATCATATTCATTCAAACTTCTCATCCGACTCAAATATGAGCATGGAAGATGCTATCAAAAAAGCTTTAGAGCTTGGCCTTGATGAGGTAGTTTTTACTGACCACATGGACCTTTTATACCCGCCAGTTTCATATCCTATTTGGGACATAGACTATGAGGAGTACATGAAAGAATTTTATTCTGTCAAGGAAAAATACAAAGGCAGAATTAAGATTAAATTAGGTGCTGAAGTTGGTTTGCAACCACATTCTATAGAAAAAAGTTTGGAGATCTTAAATAGCTATCAGTTTGATTTCATTATTGCATCAACCCATGTTGTAGACTTTCAAGATTTGGCAGATGGCATTTTTTATACAGGCAAAACCAAAGAACAAGCTTTTTTGAGATATTTTGAAGAAACATTAAATCTTATAAAAATGTTCGATAAGTTTTGTGTCTATGGTCATCTTGACATTGTAAAACGCTATGGAAATTATGAAAATAAAGAATTGGACAGAAAAGAATATTGGGACCTTATAGATGAGATTTTAAAATTACTCACACAAAAGGGGAAGGGAATTGAAGTAAACACTTCAGGTTATAGATATGGCCTTCAGACGCCTCATCCTGAACCCAAGATCTTGAAAAGGTATTATGAGCTGGGTGGAGAAATTGTCACAATTGGGTCTGATGCTCACTCACCAAATTTTATCGCTTACATGTTTAAACCAACCATTGAGTTGCTAAAAGAGATTGGTTTTAAATACTTAGCAAAATTTGAAAACTTAGAACCAGTATTTATAAAAATATAGGCCCTCACACGAGGGCCTTTTCTATTATACCACCACCAACCACAATATCATTATTATAAAACACCACAGACTGGCCAGGTGTTATTGCACGCTGTTTTTCATAAAACTTGACAAGTACTTTATCATTTTCCATAGGTACGATTTTGGCTTTCGCCTCTTTAGCTGTATATCTTATCTTTGCCGTAACTTCTATTTCAGATTCTAATTTGTCAAATGGGATAAAATTCAAATCAGTCGCAATAAGCGCATCTGCAAATATCTTATCTTCATCCCCTAAAACAACCTTGTTTTCTTCTGGCTTTATAGCAACTACATACATTCTCTTGCCAGTTGAAATACCAAGTCCCTTTCTTTGTCCAATAGTGTAATTGTAATAAGCTCTGCTTTTTCCAAGGATTTTACCCTCTGTGTCTACGTACACACCATCTTCTCTAATCCCTGTTTCTTTTTCAATAAACTTGCCATAGTTATTGTCAGGAATAAAGCAAATCTCCTGTGAGTCTGGCTTTTTTGCAACAGGGAGCTTAAATTTTTCTGCAAGTTTGCGAACATCATCCTTTGAAAATCTTCCTAAAGGAAAAAGAGTTTTAGATAACATCTCTTGCGTCATGTTATATAACACATATGTCTGGTCTTTTTCTTTTGCTTTAGACCTTTTCAAAAGGTATCTGTTCAAACTACTGTCATATTCTATAACTGCATAATGACCAGTGGCAATATAGTCCATACCAATAGCAATCGCTTTTTTTAAAAAAAGTTCAAATTTAATTTTTCTATTACACATTATACAAGGGTTTGGAGTCCTACCTTTTATATATTCATCAATGAAATAATCAATTACCATTTTCTTGAAATCATCCTTCATATTGAACACATAGTATGGAATATCAAGTATATTAGCAACTCTGCGAGCATCATCCACTGCATAGATTGAACAACAACTCTTTCCCGTTATTAGATCCTCTCCACACTCGTTTTGCCAAATCTGCATAGTAGCACCGTATACCTCATATCCTTCTTCCTTTAAGATTGCAGCAGCAACAGAAGAATCAACACCTCCACTCATTGCAACAAGGACTTTTTTCTTCAAAAAATCTCACCCTTTTATACCAATTTAGTTTTGTGTTTGCTGCTTCTGCTTGCTCAAATAATCCTCTATTGCAGCCTTGATTGCCTCTTCAGCCAAAACAGAACAGTGAAGTTTGTTTGCTGGAAGACCATCTAACGCCTCTGCTACAGCCTTGTTTGTAATCTGTAAGGCTTCTTCAATAGTCTTTCCTTTTACCATTTCTGTTGCCATTGAACTTGTTGCAACAGCAGCACCACACCCAAATGTTTTAAACTTTGCATCAACTATTATACCATTTTCTATCTTAAGATACATCTTCATTATATCCCCACATTTTGGATTACCTACTTGAGCAACACCATTCGCATCCTCAATCTCACCAACATTTCGAGGATTCATAAAATGATCCAAAACCTTTTCACTATACATCTTTATCTGCCCCCTTTTTTCACCTTTTCATAGAGTGGACTCATCTCTCTGAGCCTTGATACGATTTCTGGCAAGACCTCTAAAAGATAATCTATATCTTCTTCCGTGTTGTCTTCACCTAAGGTTATTCTCAACGAACCATGCGCTACCTCATGCTCAAGCCCTATTGCCAACAGCACATGTGATGGGTCTAAAGACCCTGATGTACAAGCAGAACCGCTTGATGCCGCAATTCCTTTCATGTCAAGCATCAAAAGCAAACTCTCTCCCTCAATAAACTCAAATGAGAAATTAGCATTATTTGGAAGCCTGTTGTATCTATCACCATTTAGACGAACATAATCAATCTTGCTCAAAACCCCATCAATAAGCTTATCTCTTAGCTTTTGAAGTTTTGCAGCATACTCAGAGAGATTCTGAATTGCAAGCTCTATCGCCTTACCAAGTCCAACAATTCCAGCAACATTTTCTGTTCCTGCACGTCTGTTTCTCTCTTGAGCTCCTCCATGTGAAAACGGATGAATCTTCGTTCCCTTTTTTATATACAGTGCTCCAACCCCTTTTGGTCCATAGAACTTGTGAGCAGAAAGTGATAGCAGATCAACACCCAAATCTTTTACATCAACAGGAATTTGACCAACTGCCTGAACAGCATCTGTATGAACAATTATTCCTCTTTCTTTTGCTATTTTTGCTATTTCTTTAACTGGCTGAATTGTACCAATTTCATTGTTTGCGAGCATTACAGAAACCAATATAGTATCTTCTCTTATTGCTTCTTTGACTTTTTGAGGATCCACAATACCATTTGGCTCAACAGGAACATATGTCACTTCAAACCCTAAACCCTCAAGATATTTTAGTGGGTGCAAAACTGCATGGTGCTCAATGGTTGTTGTTATAATATGCTTACCTTTATCTTTATTTGCAAAGGCTACACCTTTTAATGCCCAGTTATCTGACTCTGTCCCACCAGAGGTGAAAAATATCTCTTGCACCTCTGCATTTAAAGCCTTAGCAACCCTTTCTCTTGCAAGCTCAATTGCTTTCTTTGCTTCTCTGCCAAGTCTGTATATGGTTGACGGATTGCCATACTGCTCTGTGAGATATGGCATCATCTCATCTAAAACTTCTTTTTTTAGTGGGGTTGTTGCTGCATGGTCAAAATAGATAATTCTTTCATGCATTTATATCATCTCCTATTATTTTTATCTTTATAGTAGAGTATCTACATCTATTATACCCTCATTTTTAAATATAAAACATATAAGACTCATTTGCTGTCATCTTTTTATAATCATCAACTAAGTCTTGCAACGTTATTGAGTCCACAACACTTTCGATTGCTTCTTTTACCTTCTCCCAAACTTTTTTTGTAACGCAAAAGTCCGCTCTTGGACAATCCACTTTTTCTATATCATCTATGCACTCAGCAGGCGAGAGTGACCCCTCAAGCGCCCGTAAGATCTCTCCTATAGTTATTTTCGACGGTTCTCGAGACAGCATATACCCACCTTGAGCACCTCTTATACTCTTCACAAGTCCAGCCTTTTTTAGAGTTGCAATTAGCTGCTCTAAATAATGTTCAGAGATTTCTTGACGCTCGGCAATGCTTTTGAGTGAAACAAGTCCTTCATCATAATGCAGTGCTAAATCAAACATTGCTCTTACACCATATCTTCCTTTTGTCGACAACCTAAACATTTTTATCTCTCCAATTCCGACTTGTATACTCGGTTTTATTTTATGATAACATGTTGAAGTTGTCTTTGTCAATACTTTTGCTAAATAAAAAAATCCATCTTTTTTAGATGGACTTTTTAAGTTTTTGTTATCGCTTTTTATATCCTTCTATTACTCTCTTAATACTTTTGCAAAAGAGAGTAGTGTTATAACTGCTACCTTGAGAACTTGTCTATGGCTTGATAATCGTATGAACAAAATCAAAAGGAGTTATTGTTTTGATATAAGCTTTTTAAACTTATCATCTCTTGTTATTAACCACTCTGCTTTGATTTTTTTGGCACATTGAAGTTGTAAAGCATCCCTTAAATCCTTTATAGCTGGATTTCTCAAAGCATCTTCTACATCCTTTTTAGTTATACCAACAAGTTTTACTATGCTAAGTAATGCTTCAATACCTTGACGCGCTTTTTCATTCCCTAAATTCTTGGAGATAAAATAATAAATATCTGTAACAGCAAAAGAAGGAATATACCCTTCCACAACGTTTTGCTCACAGTATTTTAACACTGTATACAAATCAGTGTCAAATGGTGCTCTTTTTAATAAAACATCCAAAATAACATTAGTGTCAATTAACACCTTCATGCTTTTTTAGCCTCTCATTCCTTATTTGTTGTACATCTATCTCTTTATTACCATAATTCTCCATCAAACCATATAAAAAATCCACAGCAGAGGTATCACTCTTTCTAATCGGTGTAAGCTTTGCTACTTTTCTACCATTTTTTGTAATAATAATCTCTTCTTTCTCAGCAAGTTTCAGATATTTCCCTACTCTCATTTTAAATTCTGTCGCATTCACAATCATAGCTATCACCTCATCTTAAAGCTTAGCTATTTTTATCGTAACACAAAATAATCATTGTTGTAAATCGTATTTTGACCACTTGAATGGTTTCTTTACCTGTCGTATAAAATGATATATGGCAAAACTAAAAAGGTGGGCATTCAAAATACCCACCCCAATTCTTGACAAAGAGCCTGATTGCACTTTTCAAAAATAATAAAATCGTCTGTCCTACTTTTCAAAGCCATTAGACAGACGAAGTATATTCTTTTGTGGATATAAATGGTAGCCCTAAGGGGATTCGAACCCCTGTCTCCGCCGTGAGAGGGCGGTGTCCTAGGCCTCTAGACGATAGGGCCATTTTGGCTGCGGGACTAGGACTCGAACCTAGACAAGGTGATCCAGAGTCACCTGTGCTACCATTACACCATCCCGCAACAATCAAAAAGCATATATTATATTAGCAGATATCTTGCACTTTGTAAATAGCAAAAATATATTCGTTGTTATTACATGGATTCGAATAATTACGCTATTGCAGATTACTATTAAATGAAAAGGTCAAAGAGGACTTTGCCTCTTTGACCTCACACCAGTTCTATATAAACCATCATTGCGCCGTCACCTTTTCTTGGACCAACCTTGATTATCCTTGTATAACCGCCATTTCTTCCTTGATATCTTGGCGCAATCTTCTGGAACAAATCATAAGCCACATCTTCTTCGTAAAGATACCCTAACACTCTTCTATATGATGCAAGGTCGCCCTTTTTAGCTATGGTGATGAGTTTTTCAGCTACTCTTCTCAAATCTTTTGCCTTTGCTTCTGTTGTCATTATTCTACCATGCTTGAACAACGATGTTGCCAAGTTTCTCATAAGAGCCTGTCTGTGGTCTGTATCGCGTTTGAGTTTTCTCAATTTGTTCATTTCTCTTCTTCCTCCTCCTTCGGCGTGCTATCGCTCTTTTTGAGGCTCAGTCCTAAGCTGTGAAGCTTTTGAATGACCTCTTCTAATGATTTTTTACCAAGGTTTCTTACCTTCATCATCTCTTCTTCTGTCTTGTTGACTAAATCTTCAACAGTGTTAATACCAGCTCTTTTGAGGCAGTTATACGACCTGACTGAAAGCTCAAGCTCTTCTATAGTCATATCAAGAAGTTTATTCCTTTTTGGTGGTTCTTGCTTTACAACTGTCTCGATCTTTGTCGGAATATTTGAAAGATCAGTAAACAGGTTAAAATGCTCAATCAAAATCTTTGCAGCAACTGTTAGTGCCTCATCAGGCCTGATAGTACCATTTGTCCAAATCTCCATTGTAAGCTTGTCATAATCTGTAACCTGACCAACTCTTGTATTCTCAACCTTATAATTTACCTTAGTAACAGGGGTGTAGATTGAATCAACAGGAATTACACCTATTGGCTGGTTTGATTGTTTGTTTCTCTCTGCAGGAACGTAGCCTTTGCCCTGATTCACTGTTATTTCCATAAAAAGTCGTGCGTCTTCATTCAGCGTTGCAATATGATGCTCAGGATTGCAAATCTCTATATCAGCATCTGCTTTTATATCCTTTGCCTTTACCTCACACTCACCCTGTGCCTCTATATACATTACCTTTGGACCGGGTGATGACATCTTGATTGCTAACCCTTTTAGGTTAAGAATAATCTCTGGAACATCTTCTAATACTCCTGGAATAGTAGAAAACTCATGGAGAACACCATCTATTTTTACCGCTGTCACAGCTGCACCAGGCAAAGACGATAAAAGCGTTCTTCTAAGTGCATTACCAATTGTGATTCCATAACCCCTTTCCAAGGGTTCAATGACATATCGACCATACTTTTGGTCTTGGCTTAACTCTTCACATCTAATTGTTGGTTTTTGAATTTCAATCAACTCAATATACCCTCCTTAAAAATAATACACCACAAACTGCTTTAGTGAGGGCATTTATTACTTGGAGTAGAGCTCTACAATCAAGTGCTCTTTGATTGGCATATCAATATCTTCTCTTGTTGGCAGAGCAATTACTTTACCTACAAGGTTTTCAACGTCCTTTTCAAGCCATTTTGGTGATGGTCTCTTTGCATATTTCTCTTTTATCTCAATAAATCTTGGTTTTGACTTGCTTTTTTCTTTTACTTCAATCACATCTCCAACATCAACAAGATAAGACGGAATATTTACAGTCTTACCATTTACTTTAAAGTGTGCATGCGATACAAGTACTCGTGCCTCACCACGAGATGCTGCAAAACCCAATCTATACACTACATTGTCAAGTCTTCTCTCAAGTAAAGACAAAAGATTTTCACCTGCAATACCCTTCATCTTCTCAGCCATCTCAAAATATCTTCTAAACTGAGTTTCCAAAACACCATAGATTCTCTTTACCTTTTGTTTTTCTCTAAGCTGCATACCATACTCAGAAAGCTTTTTTCTCTCTTGACCATGCTGACCAGGGGGGTATGGTCTTTTTGCAAACGCACACTTTTCTGTATAGCATCTATCGCCTTTTAAAAATAATTTCATTCCCTCTCTTCTGCATAGTCTGCAATCAGGTCCAATATACTTTGACAAGACAAAGCACCTCCTATAAAATTTTATACTCTTCTTCTTTTAGGTGGTCTGCAGCCATTGTGAGGAATTGGAGTAACATCTTTTATAAGCGTTACCTCAAGCCCTGCTGCCTGGAGTGCTCTAATCGCAGCTTCTCTTCCTGCACCTGGCCCTTTTACGTAAACTTCAACTGTCCTCATCCCATGGTCCATTGCCATCTTTGCTGCTTTCTCAGCTGCAAGCTGAGCGGCAAACGGAGTTCCTTTTTTTGTTCCTGAAAAACCGCATGTTCCTGCACTTGCCCATGCAATTGCATTTCCTGATGGGTCAGTAATTGTAACAATTGTATTGTTAAATGTTGAATGTATATGAGCAATGCCTTTTTCTACATTTTTTCTCTCAGAACGTCTAACTGTTCTTCTTGCTGGTCTTGCCATTCTTATTTACTCCTCCCTCTTACGATTTCTTTCTCATAACACCAACAGTTTTTCTTGGTCCTTTTCTGGTCCTTGCATTTGTCCTTGTTCGCTGACCACGAACAGGCAGTCCCCTTAAATGTCTTAAACCTCTGTAACATCTAATATCAATTAATCTTTTAATGTTTCTTGCAATCTCGGCACGAAGTTCACCCTCAACCTTGAAATTTTTATCAATATAATCTCTTATCTTAGCGACCTCATCATCAGTTAAATCCTTTACTCTCTTGTTTGGATCAACACCTGTATCTCTCAAAATCTGCTTTGACCTAGATAAACCTATACCAAATATATATGTCAGTGCAATTTCAATTCTTTTTTCTCTTGGTAAGTCTACACCTGCAATTCTTGCCATTCTAAAAATTCACCTCCAAAAAATTAACCTTGTCTTTGCTTATGCTTTGGATTTTCGCAAATTATTCTTATCTTACCCTTTCTTCTGATAACCTTGCATTTTTCGCAAATAGGTTTTACAGACGGTCTTACCTTCATTTTCTCTCCTCCTTCTTCAAAAAGAGTTTATTTTGACCTCCACACAATTCTGCCACGTGTCAGGTCATAAGGTGATAGCTGTACAACAACTCTATCACCCGGTAATATTCTAATAAAATTCATTCTCAGCTTACCAGAGACATGAGCAAGAACTTTATGCCCATTGTCAAGCTGGACTTGAAACATAGCATTCGGCAATGCTTCAATAACAGTCCCTTCTAATTCAATTACATCCTCCTTGGACAAGGCTTATCAACCCCCTACTCTTTTCTATTCTCAAATTCCTCTATCACCTTTGCAACCTCCGCATCAGTCAACTTTTTCTTGAGTATCTTTTCTTTTATCTCTTCGGAGACAAACTTGGTAGGTGCAATGTGTTTAATCTTTTTCTTCTTGGGCTTTTTAATCTTTCTCAATTTCCCATCTACAAGATACACATAACCATCATCGGTTATGTCAAATATAATAAAGAACCTATTTTTATCTCTCCCCATTTTGGACAGAACTATCTGCCCTATTTGAAGATCCATTTGAAAAACACCTCATAATGTAATTATCTCTGGTAAGCCCTCAGTAATTATGATAGTGTTCTCATAATGGGCAGAGAGCTTACCATCAAGAGTCTTTACAGTCCACCCGTCTTCTGCTGTGTAAACCTTGGACGTTCCTTCATTTACCATTGGCTCGACTGCTAAGGTCATGTTCTTGATAAGCCTTATCCCAACTCCAGCTTTACCAAAATTAGGGACCTGAGGTGACTCATGAAATTTTCTTCCAATCCCATGCCCCACCAAATCCCTTACTACACTGAAGCCACGGCTTTCTACATACCTTTGAATACTATTTGATATGTCTCCAACTCTTTTGCCAGCAACCGCGTTTTTGATACCTTCAAAAAAACTTTCTTCAGTAGTTTTTATAAGTAGCTTTGCTGTTTCGGAAATCTCCCCCACAGCAAAGGTCCTTGCTGCATCAGCATGAAGGCCATCTACACAAACTCCTACATCTATACTGATAATATCTCCACTTTCCAACCTTCTCATACTTGGGATTCCATGAACTACCTCATCATTGACTGAAGTACATATAGAGGCAGGATACCCATACAGCCCCTTAAATGATGGTATCCCGCCATTTTTAATTATATACTCTTCAGCAAATTCATCAAGCTCTTTTGTAGTAACGCCAGGCCTTATCAAATTCTCCAGCTCTTTTAATACCTTTGCTACAATCTTACCTGCGCATCTCATACTATCAAGTTCAGCCTCAGACTTAATAGTAATCATTTTCTGTCCCTTGCTCCTTATTCAACTCCAAGAGCTTTTAACACTTCTTTTGTTGTATCAGCAATTTCTTCTTGACCTACTGCTGTAACAAGCAAACCCTTATTTTTATAGTATTCTATCAGAGGTTGAGTCTGTGCATGATAGACCTCTAAACGCTTTTTTACTGTTTCTTCTTTATCGTCTTCTCTCTGGTAAAGTTGCCCACCACATATATCACAAATACCTTCTTTTTTGGGTGGCCTATAGATGACATGGAAGCTTGCACCACAGCTTTTACAGATTCTTCTTCCTGACATTCTCTCTAATATTTTTTCATCAGGTACTTCAATATTTAAAACCTTGTCAATCTTTTGCCCAAGATCAGCTAAAACCTTTTCTAAAGCTTCAGCCTGGGCAATTGTCCTTGGAAATCCATCAAGCAAAAACCCATTTTTGCAATCATCTTGCATAAGCCTATTCTTGACAATTTCAATTACTATCTCATCCGGCACAAGAAGTCCTTTGTCCATATATTCCTTTGCCTTTTTGCCAAGTTCTGTCTGGTTTTTTACATTTTCTCTTAAAATATCCCCTGTTGAAATGTGGGGAATCCCAAATCTACTGCTAAGGTACTCTGCTTGTGTACCCTTGCCTGCACCTGGTGCACCTAAGATTATAAGTCTCATCTTTTTTATTACCTCCACCAGTTAAAATGAACTCATTTTAACTCAAGAATCCCTTGTAGTGTCTCATGAGCATTTGAGCTTCCATTTGTCTTATTGTCTCAAGCGCAACACCCACAACAATCAACAAGCTCGTTCCACCAAAGTATATATTTAGCTGGTGTCTGAACATAAGCCCAACTAAGGTTGGCAAAATAGCTATAAATGCTAAAAACAGTGCGCCAGCAAAAGTCACTTTAGAAAGCACACGTGTAATAAAATCCACTGTTGGCTTTCCTGGTCTGATACCAGGTATAAATCCTCCATTATTTTTCAAGTTATTAGCAATCTCCACTGGATTGAAAACTATTGCAGTATAGAAATAAGTAAAGCCTATTATGAATAAAGCATAGAAAAATGTATACCAAAATGACCCCGATGAGAAATACGCTTTTACAAATTTGTAAAAGCCAGAATTTGGGAAAAACTGAGCTATTGTGGTCGGTAACATAACAAGTGATATTGCAAAGATTATTGGTATAACCCCTGCAATATTTACTTTAATAGGAATATGAGTGCTCTGTCCACCGTATACTTTTCTTCCAACTATTCTTTTTGCATACTGAACTGGAATTCTTCTCTCTCCCTCTTGGATTACAATTATAAAAACAATTATTGCCAATGCCATAACTAAGAATAAAAGCACGCCAATAATACTTGTCAGCGAAAATTCATTTAACTTTGCGACATAGTTCCAAAGCGATACTGCTCCATTTGGAATTCTCGAAATAATTCCAGCAAAAATCAAAAGCGATATACCATTACCAATACCATTTTCTGTTATCTGTTCACCAATCCACATCAAGAATACTGTACCAGCTGTTAAAGCAAGTGTTATTGTTATAAATCCTAAAAATCCCTGGCCTTGTGTTGTGATAACAGGAACTCCACCTGTCAAGCCTGTTGCATTCTTGAGTCCAAAATAAATACCAACCGCCTGTAAAAATGCCAAGATTGCTGTACCATATCTGGTCCATTCAGCAAGCTTTTTTCTGCCCTCTTCGCCTTGTTTTGCAAGCTCTTCTAAAGCCGGTATAGCAATTGTCAAAAGCTGCATGATAATAGAAGAGTTGATATATGGTGTTACACTCATCGCAAATATACTCATATTTTTAAATGTTCCGCCAGCAACAACATCAAAAAAACCAAGCATCGTAAGGTCGTTAATAACCTTTGCTAAAGCATCCCTATCTATATAGGGGACTGGGATGAACGCCCCCAGTCTGAAAATGAGTAGCATAAAGAGTGTAAAGAGGATTTTTCTTCTCAGGTCAGGTAGTCTCCACGCATTCTTAATTGTTTCAAACACTTTAAATCACCTCTACCTTTCCTCCAGCTGCTTCTATCTTCTTTCTTGCACCTTCTGACACCTTCTGCACCCTTACAATCAGCCTCTTTGTGAGATCTCCTTTACCGAGTACTTTCACTCCGTCCTTCTCTATCTTGCTAATAACTCCTTCTTTGAGTAAAAGCTCAGGTGTAATTACCGTGTCATTTTCAAATCTTTCAAGTTTTTCTACATTAACTTCAGTATACACCTTTTTATTTATATTTTTAAAGCCCCTTTTCGGAATTCTTCTGGTAAGCGGCATCTGTCCACCCTCAAAACCTGGTCTGACACCGCCGCCTGAACGAGCCCATTGACCTTTATGACCTCTTGTTGATGTCTTACCATGACCAGAGCTTTCGCCTCTTCCAACTCTTTTTGGCTTTTTCTTAGCACCTGGCGCAGGTTTCAGTTCAAAAAGTTTCATAAAGCTTGCCCTCCTTTTTATTTGAGTATCTCTTCTAAGGTCTTTCCTCTAAGTCTTGCAACCTCTTCAGGTTTTTTGAGCTGCTTTAAAGCTTCAATTGTTGCATGTACAACATTAGCCGGGTTGTTAGATCCAAGGCTTTTTGTTCTAATATCTTTAATTCCTGCAAGCTCACAAACAGCTCTTACAGCACCGCCTGCAATAACTCCAGTACCCTCTGGAGCAGGTTTAATCAATACCTTTGATGCTCCAAAATCGCCAATTGCTTCATGTGGTATTGTTGTACCTACAATTGGTACTTCAATAAGATGCTTTTTAGCATCTTCAATAGCCTTTCTTATAGCATCAGGTATCTCAGCTGCCTTGCCGTGTCCTGCACCAACATGACCGTTCTCATCACCAACAACCACTATAGCTGAAAATTTAAGCCTCTTACCTCCCTTTACAACCTTTGCAACCCTATTTATATTAACAACTCTTTCTTTCAAATTTAATTCCTTTGGATCAATTCTCTTTTGAACCAAGCTCTATCCCTCCTTCAAAATTAAAACTCAAGACCAGCTTCTCTTGCGGCATCAGCTAATGCCTTTACTCTTCCATGATATGGGTAACCGCCTCTGTCAAATACAACCTTTGTTATTCCCTTTTCTTTTGCCCTCTCTGCAATAACTCTTCCAATATACTGTGCTGCCTCGATAGATTTTGTAGATGTCAATCTTGACTTAATCTCTGGTTCAAGTGATGACGCTGCAACTAAGGTGTGACCTTTCTCATCGTCAATTATCTGAGCATATATATATTTCAAGCTCTTGTAGACACAAAGACGAGGTCTTTCAGCTGTGCCAAAAACCTTCTTTCTAATTCTTTTGTGACGTATTAGCCTTTTTTCATTACGATTCACCTTTTTATACAAGCCCAATCACTCCCCTCTATTTCTTACCGCCTTTGCCGGCTTTTCCTTCTTTGAGTCTTAATACTTCATCTGCATATTTAATACCTTTACCCAAATATGGGTCAGGTTCACGTACCTTTCTTATATTTGCAGCAAAGTTGCCAACTTGCTGCTTGTCAATTCCTTTTACCACTATTCTGTTCTGGTCAGGAACCTCGATAGTTATTCCCGCTGGCTCTTCAATCTCAACAGGATGAGAATAACCAACGTTTAAAATAAGTTTTTTCCCCTGTTTTTGTGCTCTGTAACCTATTCCAACAATTTCTAATACCTTTTCGTACCCTTTTGTAACACCCGCAACCATGTTAGCAATAAGTGTTCTTGTAAGACCATGGAGTGCTTTGTGGTGTCTTTCATCAGAAGGTCTCTGCACTAAAATCTGATTATTTTCTATCTTAACTATCATCTCAGGATGAATCTCTTTTGTCAAGCTTCCTTTTGGACCTTTTACGGTAATGACATTGCCATCTATTTTAACTTCAACACCGCTTGGTATATCAATAGGTTTTTTTCCTATTCTTGACATCATTTCACCTCCAACAAAAATAAAGTCTTATTATTACCAGATGTAGCAGAGAACCTCTCCGCCAACCCCTTCTTTTCTTGCCTTTTTATCCGTCATTATGCCTTTAGATGTAGAAATAATAGCTATTCCAAGTCCTCCTAACACTTTTGGAAGCTCATCTTTACCTGCATATACTCTTCTTCCGGGTTTTGAAATTCTCTTTAGACCTGTGATTGCTCTTTCCTTGTTAGGACCATATTTCAACTTTATTCTTATAATTCCATTTTTTCCATCGTCAATAATTTCATATTCTTTTATAAAGCCTTCTTCTAACAAAATCTGAGCAATAGCCTTTTTCATCTTTGATGCTGGAATATCAACAACTTCATGGCGAGCATTATTCGCGTTTCTAATACGTGTGAGCATATCTGCAATTGGGTCTATTACGTACATTTTATTACCTCCTTCCTAATTAAAAATTACCAGCTCGCTTTCTTAACACCCGGTATCTCTCCATTATGAGCAAGCTTTCTAAAACAAAGTCTGCAAACGCCGAACTTTCTCAAATACGCTCTTGGTCTCCCACAAATTTTGCATCTATTGTAATACCTTGTTGAAAATTTCTGAGGCCTTTGTTGTTTTATAATCAGCGCCTTTCTTGCCATTAATTACCCTCCTTATCTTTTAAAAGTTAACTTGCAAATGGCATACCTAAAAGTCTTAAAAGCTCTTTTGCTTCTTCATCAGTCTTTGCCGAGGTGACAATTGTTACCTCAAGCCCTCTAATCTTATCAACCTTATCATAATCAATTTCAGGGAAAACAAGCTGTTCTTTAAAACCTATTGAATAGTTTCCTCTTCCGTCAAATGATTTGTCAGACACGCCTCTAAAGTCTCTCACCCTTGGCAATGCAAGGTTTATCATTTTATCTAAAAATTCATACATTCTATCTCCTCTTAATGTCACCATACAACCTATTGGCATCCCTTTTCTCAATTTGAAGTTTGCAATAGACTTCTTTGCTCGAGTGACAATTGGTTTTTGGCCAGTAATTGCCATCAGATCGTTCACAGCTGCTTCTAATGCCTTCGGATTATCCTTGCCCTCGCCAAGTCCAATATTTACTACAATCTTGCCAAGCCTTGGCACTTGCATAACATTCTTGTATCCAAACTTCTGCATCATCGCAGGAACAACTTCTTTGTAGTACTTTTCTTTAAGCCTTGGTGCCATAAATGTTACCTCCCCTCACTTTGGCTATTAATCTATAATCTCACCACATTTTTTACATGTTCTAACTTTCTTCTCTTCTTCTCCCTCTTGAATGAACCTGTGACCTATGCGTGTTGGTTTGTTGCACTTTGGACATACAAGCATTACCTTACATGCCCAAATTGGTGCTTCTTGAGTAATAATACCACCTTGCGGCATCTTAGGATTTGGCCTTACATGCTTCTTAACAATATTAACACCCTCAACAACAACTTTTTTGTCTTTTGGTAAAACAGTAAGAACTTTGCCCTGTTTTCCTTTGTACTTGCCTGAAATTACTACAACTGTATCCCCTTTTTTTACATGAACCTTGTTTGGCATGGCTTTCCCTCCTTAAAAGCTTATAGAACTTCTGGTGCAAGAGACACAATCTTCATGAAATCTTTGTCTCTGAGCTCTCTTGCAACAGGTCCAAATATACGTGTACCTCTTGGTGTTTTGTCCTCTCTTATCAAAACTGCTGCATTGTCGTCAAACCTGATGTAAGTCCCATCTTCTCTTCTGATACCTTTTCTTGTTCTGACAATAACAGCTTTTACAACATCACCTTTTTTAACAACGCCACCTGGTGTTGCATCTTTAACAGAACAAACTATAATATCACCTATGTTAGCAAATTTTCTATTTGAACCACCAAGCACTCTTATACACATAACCTCTTTTGCGCCAGTGTTATCTGCAACCTTTAACCTTGATTGTGGTTGAATCATTACTCAATTTCCCTCCTTTTAAAACCTAAGGTTTGGTTTTAATCATTTTGCTCTTTCTAAAATCTGCACAACTCTCCATCTCTTTTCTTTAGAAAGCGGTCTTGTCTCCATTATTAAAACCTTGTCACCAACTTTGCATTCATTGTTCTCATCATGTGCTTTAAATTTAGTTGTTCTTTTTATAGTCTTTTTATAAAGAGGATGCTGTACCAAAGTTTCTACTGCAACTACAACGGTTTTGTCCATTTTATCGCTAACAACAACGCCAATTCTTGTCTTTCTCATGCCTCTCTTTTGCTCCACTTAAATTCCCTCCTCAGAATCTACTTTATTTTGCATTTTTATTCGCTTTTTCTTGTTCAAGTTCTCTTTCTCTTAGGATTGTCTTTATTCTTGCAATTGTTCTTTTAACCTCTCTAATTCTCATTGGATTTTCAAGCTGGTTTGTTGCAAGCTGAAATCTCAAGTTAAAAAGTTCATTTTTCAACTTCTTTAGCTCATTGTGAAGCTCTTGATTTGTCATCTCACGAATCTTAGACGCCTTCATTTACCTCACCACCCATTTCCACATCTTGTCTTGAAACTATCTTACACTTTATTGGTAGTTTATGGATAGCAAGTCTTAAAGCCTCTTTTGCAACCTCTTCATCAACACCGCCCACCTCAAACATAACTCTTCCTGGTTTTACTACTGCAACCCAGTACTCAGGCGAACCTTTACCAGAACCCATTCGTGTCTCTGCAGGTTTTCTTGTCACAGGCTTGTCAGGAAATATCTTTATCCAAACCTTACCGCCTCTTTTTATATGTCTTGCAATAGCCACTCTGGCTGCCTCAATCTGATTGCTCGTAATCCAACCTGGCTCTAATGCCATAATACCAAAATCACCGTATGCAACAAAGTTGCCTCTTGTTGCTTTTCCTTTCATTCTGCCACGCTGTTGTTTTCTGTACTTGACACGCTTTGGCATAAGCATTATTTATCTCCTCCTTTTTCAGCAGCTGCTCCTTTTTGCGGCAACACATCGCCTTTATATATCCACGTTTTAACACCAATTCTTCCGTATGTGGTATGAGCCTCTGCAAATCCATAGTCAATGTCTGCCCTTAAAGTCTGGAGAGGAATTCTTCCTTCCTTATACCACTCAGTTCTTGCAATGTCAGCACCGCCAAGTCGGCCAGATACCATCGTCTTGATACCTTTTGCACCACTTCTAAGTGCTCTTGCCATTGCTTGTTTCATAGCCTTTCTGAATGAAACTCTCTTTTCAAGCTGAGCAGCAATATTCTCTGCAACAAGCTGTGCATCAAGCTCTGGTACCTTAATCTCCTTTATATCAAGTGAAATTGTCTTTCCACCTGTAATCTTTTCAAGCTCTTTTCTCAAAGCCTCAACACCAGAACCTGCTCTTCCTATAACAATCCCCGGTTTTGCTGTATGAATTATAACTTTTATTCTCTTTGCAGCTCTTTCTATCTCAATTCTTGAAATTCCTGCATTGTAGAGTTTTTCCTTAATATGACGTCTGATTTTGTAGTCTTCAAGTAAATACTTTTCAAAATCTTTGTCATTTGCAAACCATCTTGAATCCCAGTCCTTGATAATCCCAAGCCTAAACCCCTTTGGATGAACCTTTTGACCCATTTATTTCCCTCCTTATCAAAAGTTACTCTCTTTCTTTGAGTACAACTGTGATATGGCTTGTTCTTTTTCTAATCAAGAAGGCTCTTCCTTGTGCTCTCGGTCTTATTCTTTTTAGCATAGGTCCACCGTTTGCATAAATCTCTGCTATATAGAGTTTATCAACATTCATGTTATGGTTATTTTCTGCATTAGCAATCGCCGACTTTAGAAGCTTTTCAACAAACCTTGCACCTCTTTTTGGTATAAATTTCAATATATTCAAAGCTTCTTGTACAGGTTTATTTCTGATAAGATCAATAACTATTCTGACCTTTCGTGGCGATATCATTGCATAGCGCAAGGTAGCTGTTGCCTTTTTCACTTCAGTATTTGTATTTACAGCCTTTTCCACAAGCTTCTCCTCCCTTCTAACAATTGAACACTAAAATCCCAAAACCACAATAATTTTTATTTCAGCGCAGTTGACCTTTCTGTGTGATGCCCATGTCCTTTGAATGTTCTTGTTGGAGCAAACTCGCCAAGCTTATGTCCAACCATCTCTTCTGTTATATACACAGGCACATGCTTTCTTCCATCATAGACAGCTATTGTATGACCCACCATCTGAGGCAAAATTGTTGACCTTCGAGACCATGTCTTGATAACCTTTTTCTCATTGTTCTGGTTTAGTTTTTCAATCTTTTTTAAAAGCTTTGGGTCACAATAAGGACCTTTTTTTAAAGATCTGCCCACGCTTATCCCTCCTCACTTATAAAGCTGCTTTTATATTATTTTCTTCTCTTGACAATGAATTTGTCTGATGGTTTATTCTTCTTTCTTGTCTTGTAACCCAATGTTGGTTTGCCCCACGGTGTAAGTGGCCCTGGATGACCAATTGGTGCTTTACCTTCACCACCACCATGTGGATGGTCAACAGGGTTCATTGCAGAACCTCTAACTGTTGGCCTGATACCCATCCATCTTTTACGTCCAGCTTTTCCTATTCTGACATTCTCATGGTCTAAGTTTCCAACCTGACCTATTGTAGCTCTGCACTCCTGGCTTACATATCTGAGTTCACCAGATGGAAGTCTGATAAGAGCATATTTGCCTTCCTTTGCCATGAGCTGTGCAACTGCACCTGCACTTTTCACAAGCTGACCGCCTCTGCCGGGATATAGCTCAATATTGTGTATCATTGTACCAACAGGAATATATTTAAGTGGCAAAGCATTACCAACTTTAATATCTGCATTAGGACCTGACATAACAGTGTCTCCCACTTTTAAGCCCTCAGGTGCTAAGATATATCTTCTTTCACCATCTGCATAACATAAGAGTGCCAAAAATGCTGTTCTGTTTGGGTCGTACTCGATAGCCTCAACCTTTGCAGGAATACCATCCTTATCCCTTTTAAAGTCAACAATTCTTATCTTTTTCTTATGTCCGCCTCCTCTATGACGAACAGTAATTCTTCCTTGATTGTTTCTTCCTGCCCATTTCTTCTCTGTAAATACTAAGGATTTTTCAGGCTCTGTCTTTGTAATGATCTCTTTATAGTTCAAAACTGATGCATTTCTGCGGCCTGGCGATGTAGGCTTGTAGACTATTATACCCACCTTTTTTCCCCTCCTTATTAGCATTTATGCTCAATTAAATTAAGCTGTCAAAAAACTCTATTGTCTTGCTCTTGTCTGTAAGTTTAACAATGGCCTTTTTCCATGCCTTCGTTCTTCCTTCAAATCTTCCTACTCTCTTTCTCTTTGGTTTTACATTCATTGTCCAAACCTTTTCAACCTCAACGCCAAACAGCTGCTCAACAGCTTTCTTTATCTCAATTTTGTTAGCTCTTCTATCAACTTCAAATGTGTATTTTTTCTGTGGAATCATGCTCATGCTCTTTTCTGTTATTATTGGCCTTTTAATTATCTCTTCTGGCAACATATTATGCGTACACCTCCTCTACTTTCTTTACAGCGTCCTGGAGGATAATAAACTTGTCATATTTTAGTATATCAAACACATTCAAGTTTCCTACCTGCAATGTCTTTACTTCCGGAATGTTCTTTGTTGACTTTTGTAAATATTCATTCCTTTCAGGAATTACTATCAAGGCTTTTTCATTCTCAAGCCCTAAATTCTTTAAAACCCTGATTACCTCTTTTGTTCTATACTGGTTCATATCCCATTTGTCAAGCACAATGAGATTGTTCTCTTTGACTTTGGAAGACAGTGCACATTTTAAAGCAAGTCTTCTTACTTTCTTTGGAAGGTCTATTGAAAAATCTCTTGGTTTTTTTGCAAATACAACGCCACCTTTTCTCCATGTGGGAGCTCTGATAGAACCTTGTCTTGCTCTACCTGTTCCTTTCTGCCTCCATGGCTTTCTACCACCACCACGGACTTCTGCTCTTGTCTTTGCAGCAAATGTCCCCTGACGTCTGTTTGCAAGATGTGCAACAACAGCTTGGTGCAAAACATGAGTATTTATAGGAACATTGAAGATTGAGTCATTAAGCTCAATCTCACCAATCTGTTGCCCTTCTATATTGTAAACCGGAACCTTTGGCATTCTTTTTCCTCCTTCCTAAAACTTAAAGCTTATTTGCTCTTAACTGAGTCTCGGATTATTAAAAGTGAATTCTTATTTCCTGGAACACTTCCCTTTACAAGAAGCAGGTTTCTTTCTGGGTCAACCCTTACAACCTGCAAGTTCAAAACTGTCACTCTCTGACCACCCATTCTACCAGGCATCTTTTTACCTGGGAATGTTCTTGCAGGGAATGTATTAGAACCCATTGAACCAACTCTTCTGTGATACATAGAACCGTGGCTCATAGGACCTCTTTGCTGACCATGTCTTTTGATAACACCTTGGAATCCTTTAGCTTTTGAAATACCAGTTACATCTACTCTTTCGCCAGGTGAAAAGATATCAACCCTTATCTCTTGCCCAACTTCATATTTATCTGCATCTTTTAGCCTCAATTCTCTCAAATATCTCTTCGGCTTTACACCGTGTTTTGCAAAATGACCTCTTAAAGGCTTGTTTAGTTTGGTTTCTTTTATATCCTCAAAACCCACTTGAATAGCTGCATAACCATCTTTTTCAACTGTCTTTTTTTGAACAACAACACATGGCCCTGCTTCAATTACTGTGACAGGTATTACCTTCCCTGCCTCATCAAAAACCTGTGTCATACCTATTTTTTTGCCAAGTATACCCTTTGTCATGTGCTTACACCTCCTTTAGCTTAATCTCGATGTCAACACCTGCAGGAAGTTCAACTCTCATAAGTGCATCGACTGTTTTCTGTGTGGGCTTGATAATGTCAATAAGTCTTTTGTGAGTTTTGATTTCAAATTGTTCACGCGAATCCTTATACTTGTGTGGTGCCCTGATAATTGTAATTACCTCTCTGTCTGTTGGCAGTGGTACTGGTCCTGATACCTCTGCACCTGTACTCTTTGCTGTCTCAACAATCTTCCTTGCTGACTGATCTAAAAGCTTGTAATCAAACGATTTTAACTTGATTCGCATTCTTTGTGCCTTTGACATGTATTCCCCTCCTTAAAAATAGTGTTATTTTATTTTATCTGCGACAGGGGAACTTGGCAACTTAGCCGTGTGTGTCAGAACTTTTTATATAAAAATACCCGGAGTTTTCCATCTTCGGGCATAAAAACACCGGGCATGAAATATTCTTTCATACCTTCCCCGTGTCGCCCGTCTCAAAGGACAAGACATACTCAGCAAAAATTCCCTGCAAAGTCCTTTACCTTTGCAGCAACCTTTTGCCTCATCGCAAGCTTTTTAAGTAGTTTTTTCTTTTACCCACACAACGACTTTATAATTTTATAATAAAAAAAGGCGGTTTGCAAGAGAAATTTTAATAAGTTGCTCCGCCTTCTTGATAGATTTTTTTAATTAGCTCAACGTCAACCTCATCCGCCTTTACAAAGTGATTTGGTTCAGCACCACAATATGGACACGGAGAATTTAAATCAACAATCTCATAACCACAAATTCCACAGACATATTTTTCTTGCATATTCATTTTACCTCCTCAGTATATTTTACTTCCCTTGTTATTTATTTAATACCCACAAATCAAAATTTTCTATCAAGATAATCTTTTAACAATTTGATGTGTTTCTCCTCGTCAAGTATTATTCTTTCCAAAAGCTTTCTGATGTACCTGTCATCTATCATTTCGATATGCCTCTTGTAATTTTTGATTGCCTCCTTTTCGGATTGTATATCAATTTTTATCATGTCTTTTAAATCTTTGTCGTAGTTTACAAAATACCCATTCCAGTACTGACCATATGTTGTGTAAGAACCCCTATATTTTGGCAGTGCACCAAGTAGGTAAATTGTAGTACCAAGAAGGTCCAAGTGTTTCATCTCAACCCGAGCAATTCCAATAATCAGCTCTGCAAAGTCTTTGTTTCTTACATCACTTATAAAATGCTGGTAAGAATAGAGTGCAATTGCTGTAAATTCACTTGCATATCCTGCATAGTCATCAAGCAAAATCTCTGCATAGTGCCTGTTTGGCTCTTCAACTTTTGGCTCTGGATATGGTGCATCATATGCAAACTTAGTCCAATCCATTTTTAACCTATTACCTCCCAAAAGTTTTTATTGGGCTTTTAATACATTATATTTTTGAAAGCAATTTTTGCTACTTTTCAGACTTCATTTTGAAAAACTTCCTAAAAGGACGGATAATTTATCAAAAAACTTTGGTAAAACTTTTCGAGGTTTTGATGTATAATTAGCTTAAAGTAAAGAAGTTTCAAAGTAGTTTAAGGTGGTGGAAAAGATTTATGAAAATAGGTGTGGGAAATCTTCTCTTATCAATCTCATACTTAATAGACATTGCCCAAGGCAGAAAGGAACATGCACCAAAGGTCACTTACATATCTTTGCAAATTGCAAAACAGTTACAAATCGAAAAAACGAGATAAAAAAGATTTATTACGCATCATTTCTGCATGATATTGGTATCACTGTGTCGGATAATAATTTTTATGCTTCACATGTGGATATTCAACTCGCAAAAAACCATTGCTTGTTAGGATATGAGTTTGTTAGAAAGCTCCCATTAGATGAAGAGATTTCAGAAATCATTAAATACCATCATGACTTTTACAACGGCTCAGGTGCATTCGGATACGACTATAGAGTTTTGCCATTGGCCTCTCAGATTATAAATTTAGCTGACCAGATAGACATAAGCATGAACTGGTCAAAGCCTTACTATTTACAGGTTGATGATTTAAAAGAGTGGGTGGGGAAAAATAAAGGCATTTTGTTCAATCCATTTATAGTTGATGCATTTTTAGATATTACTGATAAGGATAAATTTTGGTTAGACCTTTACAACCCTCAACTGAGGCAGATCATCTTAGGACTTTTACCAGATGATGAGGTTTACTTTGACATACAAACTATGCTCAAATTCTCCGAAGCAATTGCTCTTTTGATTGACAATAAAAGCAAGTTTACCCATCTTCATTCCCAGGGGTTGTCAGAGGTAGTATTTGAAATTGCCAAAATAATGGGATTAGATGATGAAACTTCATATAAACTAAAAATTGCTGGCTATTTACATGATTTGGGCAAGATGGTTGTACCAAATGAGATACTAAACAAAGAGGGAAAGCTTACAAAAGAGGAATTTTACATAATAAAGTCACATCCGTACTACACAAAGCTAATTTTAGACCAAATCCCTGTGTTCAAAGGCGAAATCTCCAACTGGGCAGGAAATCACCACGAAAGGGTAAATAGAAGTGGATATCCTGAAAAACTTGGAAAAGATGAACTTTCTCTTTTAGATAGAGTAGTGGGAATATGCGATGTATACCAAGCCCTCATTGAAGATAGACCATACCGAAAAGGATTGGGTCAAAAAGAAGCACTAAGTATTATTTATGATATGGTGAAGAATGAACTATTTTTAGAGGAAGAGTTTGAACTTCTCAAAAGAGCAGTGGTATAAAGAGAAAACTTTACTACTGCTCTTTATAGCTACTGCCTTTGATAACAAATCTTGCACCAACTGGTTCAGCATTCTCAGCTTCTACTGCAAAGCCATGCTTGTCAAAGATTGCTTTGGCAATTGAAAGTCCTAAGCCAATTTCTCCTCTTTTCCCTTTAAAAAATCTTTCAAAGATTTTGTCAATTTCATCATTTTTGAAACCTTCTCCGTTATCTTCTATTCTAACTTCAAATTCGTCCTTTTGAAGTTTAATTTCAATCACTACTTTACTTTTAGCATACCTTATACAATTAGAAATTATATTAGAAAAAGCTTCTTTTAGCTTTTCTTTATCACACAAAACTGGAATTTTGGTGTTAGGCTCAAATACTATTTCAATTCCTTTTGAAAGAGCATACCCTTCATTGTCTAAAACTGCATCAAAAAGGATATCTTCCAGATTCCTCTTTTCAAATACAAAATAGTTCTCAACAGATTCAATCTTGGTAAGGTCTATAATCTGGTTTATCAATATCTTTAGCTTATCTACATGCTCAATTATCCTGTCGGCTGCGTGATTGGCTTTCTCTACATCTAAAAGTCCCATTTTCAACACTTCTGCATACCCACGAATAGAAGTAAGCGGTGTTTTCAATTCATGAGAGATGTTTTGCAGAAATCTAATCTGTGCCTGGTTATACTCTGAAATCTTTTCTATAAGCTTGTTAAACTCATGTGCAATCATACCAACTTCATCTCTTGAACCTACCTCAACCTTTTTATTAAACCTCATCTTTGAAGCTTCTATTATTCCTTCTTTTAACTTCAGAAGACCCTGAATTATTTGCTTAGATACAAACACACTAACTGCAGCTGCCAAGAGCGCAGTAAAGATTGCAATCTGGAAAATGAGACTAAAAAACCTCTTTTGAAAAATTGAAATTCTTTCTAAGTCACTGATAATAAGGATAAAGAAATGTGTATTTGATTTACTTTTATACAAAGTAAACAAATAAGGTTTCTCCTGTAATTGTCCAATTTCAAAACTATATGAAAACTCCTTATTCTCATCAAATAACTTCATTATTTTTACTCGCGCTTCAACATCCAGCTCTTTATTTGAATACTCAATTGAGCCATCATTAGTAACTATTACAATATAGTCCTGAAGAAATTTATATCCCCATGTTTCAAAATATGACTCAAATTTTTTTAGATTTTTAATATTTTTACTTTGATTTGTAAAAAAGGATTCAACAAGCTTTGCAAATCTTAAATTATCTGTTTTTACCTGTTCTATTAAGTTACTTTTAAAAGTAGCATAAAAAATTATCGAAAATGTAGCAAATATGAACACTATGAGACCTAAGTATGAAAGATAGATTTTAGTTCTGATTTTCATCTTTCTTCTCCTCGAGTTTATATCCAAGTCCCCACATTGTCTTTATCTCGATGGGAAGTTTATACTGTAAAATCTTTTTTCTCAACCTTTTTATCACATCATCTACCATTCTTTCATCATATAAAGCCGGGGCTCCCCATACCTGCTCTAATATGTAGCTTCTTTTGAGTACCTTGGAGTGCTCCCTAAAGAGAAGTAAAAATGTCTCAAATTCTTTTGGCGAAAGGTCCACTTTTACATTATTGTAAAATACACTCTTCTGATTTAAATCAACCTTTATTCCAAAAAATTCTAAGACATTGTCAACTTTAAGAGTATCTTTACCCACTCTTCGTAAAATTTTCTTAATTCTTGCTTCAAGCTCAAGTAGTGAAAACGGTTTTGATATGTAATCATCACTGCCAAGCTCAAGTCCCAAAACTTTATCAAACTCTTCACCTTTAGCCGAGAGCATTATAATTGGTACATTGCTACTTTTCCTTATTTTTTTGCACAGCTCATATCCATCAATGTCTGGGAGCATAATATCTAATATGACTATGTCAGGCTCATTTTCCTCAAACTCTTTTAGAAAACTCGAAGCATCTTCAAATGTTTTAACCTCGTAACCTCTGCTTATCAGATACTGATAGATAATGTCCAAAATATCTTTTTCATCATCGACAACATATACAAGGTATCTTGACATTGTGATTTTCCTCTCTTTATTTGAATAATTCAAAAAATATCTTGTCTTGTTTGAAAAATTCTTGAAACTTTTGTATACTATATAATTGTCAGGATTTATAAGACTATTTCTAAGATTCATTATAGCACATTTTATGCACTGTTTGCAGGAGGTGAAACAAGATGATAAAGTTTGGAACAGACGGCTGGAGAGCAGTAATCAGTAAGGATTACACTTTTGACAATGTAAAGATTGTCGCCCAAGCAATTGCTGACTATATAAAAGAAATTGATGACAAAAGGCCTGTTTTGGTAGGATATGACACAAGATTTATGTCAGAAGAGTATGCTCGGCTTTGTGCAGGTGTTCTTGTTGCAAACGGCATAAAGACATATCTTACAAAAAAGCCAACACCAACACCTGTTGTATCATTTACTGTAAAAAACATGAATTTAGCTGGCGCTATAATGATTACAGCAAGCCATAACCCACCACAATGGAATGGGATAAAGTTCAAAGGCGATTATGGTGGGTCTGCACTACCGTCTATAATTGCTGAAATTGAAAAACATCTTTATAAAAATGAGGTAAAGTTTGTTGAACCTGAAGAAAGCAGTCTCTTTTCCTTTATAGATGCTGACAAGGACTATTTTGAACACATTGAAAAGCTTGTAGACCTTAATCTTATTGCAAAATTCAAACCTTTTGCAATAATCGATCCAATGCACGGTGCTGGAGTTGGATATGTTAAAACCTTGTTAGAAAAATATGGAATCAAACACATCCAGATAAGAGATGAAAGAAACCCGTACTTTGGAGGAGTCAATCCAGAACCTATTTATAAAAACCTTGGAAAATTGATTGATACTGTTGTCCAAAACAACGCAGACATTGGCCTTGCAACAGACGGCGATGCAGACAGGGTAGGGGCTGTTGATGAAAAAGGAGAGTTTATTGATTCACACAGAATATATGCACTGCTTCTGAGACATTTAGTTGAAGCAAAAGGTTTAAAGGGTGGTGTTGTAAAAACATTTTCAACTACCAATATGGTTCCTATTTTGGCAAACAAGTACGGACTCAAAATCTATGAAACACCGATTGGCTTTAAATATATCTGCGAACTTTTCTTAAAAGAAGACATTCTCATTGGTGGCGAGGAAAGCGGAGGTATTGGAATTAAAAATCATATACCTGAAAGAGATGGAATTTTATGTAGCTTGCTGCTCCTTGAGATTATGGCTTATTATCAAAAACCAATCAGTCAAATACTTGACGAGCTTTTTAAAGAAATAGGTTATCACTACTATGACAGAGTTGACCTGCATTTGCCAATCGAAATCAAAGAAAAGACGTTGAAGATGATTTCCCAAAACACAGAGTTTGCAGGCAGAAAGATTAAAGAGATTCAAACATTAGACGGCTATAAATATATCTTTGAAGATGGTTCATGGATACTCTTCAGAGCGTCTGGCACAGAACCTGTTTTGAGAGTATACACAGAACAGTTCACCAAAGACGAGGTCAAAAGGCTTTTAGATGAGGCTGTGAAGTTTATAGAAAGCATGAAATAAATCTGTGATAGGGCTTTTACCCTTTTGCTCCAAAAAAAGGGGAAGCCCTTTTTACTTTACTTCATAAAATTTTTGGAAATTATTGAAAATTTAAAAATTTAATTTTTAAGGTGAGAAATATCAATGAAAATCAACAAGAACATTTCTTTACTGATAGCCTCACAGGTCATTTCTGATATTGGGAATTGGATTGACAGAGTTGCTGTTTTAACTTTGATATATGAAATGAGTAAATCATCAATTAAAATGTCAATTTTGTCAATTGTAATGTTATTGCCTTCACTATTATTTGGTACAGTCGCAGGAAAGTTAGTTGATTCTTATAATAAAAAGTCTATACTCTTGTTAGGAGACTTTATAAGAGCTGTCTTGGTATTTTTAGTGTCACTATTGCCAAATTATGTAATAGGATTGGTATTTATAATTGCGTCAGTAACAGTTTTTTATGAAACAGCCCAAAGTAGTATTGTAGTAGAATTAGCTAAAAAAGAAAAACTTCGGCAAATTAATAGTTTAAGTAATTCTTTAAATTCTATAATGATGATTATTGGTCCATCCATAGGCGGTTTGCTTTCTTCCCAGTTAAACTTGAAATATTGTTTTTACATTGACTCTCTCACATTTCTAGCATCTATGATATTAGTTCTCATGATAGAATACAAAAAATTTCCAATTTCTAAACTCTTGTTTAATGATTACTCTAAGCCTAAATTTACTGATGGAATAAAGTACATAAAAACTAACTATTTAATTAGGACTACTTTAATGGTTAATGGTTTAATTGGATTGTCCTCAGGAACACTGAATGGTTTGATGATGATGTATGTTTTTGAATACTTAAAAACAAATTCTCAAGGTTATGGATTTATTCTTACCTCAAAAGGTATAGCAATGGTTTTAAGTTCTTTATTTGCCTATAAATACCTTGCCCACATTAAAATTGAACTGATTTTTATAATGAGTTTGTTCGGCCTTGGAATCACAACAACCGTTTTTTCATTAAATAATTTATTCTTTTTAGCCTTAGTTATTCATTTTTTAAATGGAATATTCAATTCTTTTTACACAATCTCTCGAACAACAATTATTCAGCAAAACTGTGATGTCCAACATTTAGGCAGAATTTTTGCTTTAAATACTATGTTTGTAAACACTTCTTCAATAATCTCTTTGTTTGTTGGTGGAATAATAACAAAGGTCTTGAGTATTCGAACAACATTTATTATTTGTAGCATTTTTATTATAGCTTTGAGCTTTTTTACTGGTATTACGTTTTTGAAAGGGCTGTTCTCCTCATCCCCTAAGAACAGCCCTTGAGTCAATTGACTATATTTTAAAATTTCCTTAAAAACTGGCTATAAAACTTATAAGTCATATACACATCAACTTTGCTTGTTATTTCAAATGTTGAGTGCATAGACAAAACTGGAACGCCTGAGTCTATTACATTTATCATTTTTCTTGCAATAAACATAGCAATTGTGCCGCCACCGCCTTGGTCAACTTTACCTAAAAGCCCTGTCTGCCAGCAGATGTTATTTGAATTCAAAAAGTTTCTGATTTTGCCTACATACTCTGCTGTTGCTTCAGAACCACTATATTTGCCTCTAACCCCTGTATACTTTTCAATAGTGACACCATGGCCAATTAACGTAGAATTGAGCTTATCATAAGCACCTTCATATGTTGGGTCAAGTGCTGCTGCAACATCGCCAGAAATTGCTGCTGAGTTTTCAAAGCAAAGAGCCAAATCAAGGCTATTCTCGTACTCACCCAATGCTTTCATTAGCTTTGCAACTGATACATCAAAAAAGCTTGCCTCAGCGCTTGATATTCCTACACTTCCTATTTCCTCTTTGTCAACCAAATAGACCAGCGCAGTTTTTTCCGGAGTTTCATCTATTGAAAAGATGCCTTCTGCTGCTAAAAAACTGCATGCTCCGTCATCCTGACCATATGCGCCAATTAGGCTTCTGTCAAGCCCCACATCACGTGCTTTTGCAGCAGGCACAACCTCAATGTCAGCTGAAATAAGATCCTCTTCTGTAATACCATATTTTTCATTCAGAATCTTCAAGACATTAAGTTTTACCTTTTCTTTCACTTTCTCATCATTAAACGGCATACTTCCTATGAGCACGTTCAAGTTCTCAGCGGGAATTGCCTCGCTTGCTTTTTTCTGAAGCTGATCAGAAGACAAGTGAACAAGAAGGTCTGTTATATAAAAAACAGGGTCATTTTCATCTTCACCAATTGTAATCTTCACTTTTGAGCCATCACTTTTCACAACAACTCCGTGGATGCTAAGGGGTACATTTACCCAGTGATATTTTTTAATGCCACCATAATAGTGTGTCTTCAAAAGTGCAAGTTCATTTGACTCATATAGTGGCTTTGGCTTCAAATCAAGTCGTGGAGAATCTATATGGCTACCTATCAGATTAAATCCTTCTTTCAATGGTTTTTTCCCTATATGAGCAAGCAAAATGCTTTTGTTATTGTTGACAAAATATACCTTATCACCTGGCTTTAATTTTTGGATATTACTGTTAAATTCTTTATATCCTTTTTCTTTAGCTCTTTCTATGAAATATTCAACTGCTTCTCTTTCTGTCTTTGCACAGTTCAAAAAGTGCTTATACTTTTCTGCCAAATCAAAAACAAAAGGCTTTTCTTCTTCTTTTAAAACTTCCCATGCATTTTTAGAAGTGTAGGATAGCTTTTCGTAAAGCTCTTGGCCGTAAGACTTTTCGATCATTGTTCTACCTCCAATATTTTAGTGTTCAAAATGTCCAGTTCCCATTTAAATATTTTTAGCTTCATACAAACTATGATATCACAATCATCTTTTTTTGGGTATTAATTTTAATATAAGAGCTTGAGATAAGATTTACTATTTATCATTCACCACTTAAGAAGATATTTCATAAAATTACTTGAGAAGAAAGGTGTGAAAGGCAGCACAAAATGAAAAACGCAAGGGAAATACTCAAATACATAGGACCGGGCCTTCTTGTCACAGTGGGATTTATCGACCCTGGAAACTGGGCATCAAACGTGGCTGCAGGAAGCCAGTTTGGTTTAAAACTTTTGTGGGTAGTTTTACTATCAACCATAATTTTGATAGTACTTCAGCACAACGCAGCCCATCTTGGCATTGCAACAGGTCTTTGCTTGGCTGAAGCAACTTCAATCTATCTTAATAAATCTCTTGCCACAGTTGCGCTCTCATCTGCCATGCTGGCAACAGTCTCAACTGCTATGGCAGAAATCTTAGGAGCGTCAATTGCCCTTGAGATGCTTTTTAAAATTCCTATTAAGCTTGGGTGTTTAATCATCCTGCCTTTTACCATGTTTTTCTTGTTTTCTAACTCATATAAAAAGGTTGAAAGGTGGATAATTGCGTTTGTGTCGCTGATAGGTCTTTCCTTTTTGATAGAGCTTTTTCTTGTGAAGGTCCCTGTAAAAGATGTGGTCATTGGCTGGATAACTCCAAGCATACCTTCTGGTTCACTAATTGTTGTTCTTTCAATACTTGGTGCGGTTGTCATGCCACACAATTTGTTTTTACATTCTGAAATAATTCAGAGCAGGCAGTGGAACACTCAAGACGAAAAGGTAATAAAACATCAGCTCAAATTTGAGTTTGTTGATACACTTTTTTCAATGTTTATAGGATTTTTAATTAACAGCAGCATGATTATAATAGCTCACACAACCTTTTACACAAAAGGTATCTTTGTTGAATCGCTACCACAGGCTCAGCAGATGTTAAAGCCTATTTTGGGAAATTTCTCTGCAACAATTTTTGCATTTGCTCTATTGCTTTCTGGCATCTCCTCAAGCATAACAGCTGCATATACAGGTGGAACAATCATGGCAGGGTTTTATAGAAGGCCTTACAACATAGAAGAGCTGCCAACTAAAGTTGGAATTATCATTCCATTGGTGTTAGCATCTATCATCATAGTTTTTATCTCAAATCCGTTCAGAGCTTTAATACTCTCACAGATGCTATTGAGTATCCAGCTACCAATCACAATCATTCTTCAAATTTATTTGACGTCATCCAAAAAAGTCATGGGTAAATTCGCAAACTCTTTAGCAGATAAGATAATTCTTGGAATTGTGGCAGCTTTAGTAATAGGACTTGATGTTTTTCTGCTCATAACTACTTTATAAAAATAAAAGTGGGCAGATGAAAAGAAAAACACTTTGCCTGCCCACTTCTTTATTTTTTTACTTCCTTGAAGAATAGTCACGAATGAAGTTTTCTATTGAACGGTCATATGTCCTTTCTGCTTCTTTTGAAAAATAGCAAGCAGGAAGCTGTCCATTTTTCCTGTGATAGTGCAAACACTCGCAGCATCTTCCTTTTCTTGGACACGGTTCATAAGTACATGTGCAGATTGAAAGGTTTTTTGAAAGTGTGCACTCCATATTACCCTTTTTCCCCCTTTTTACTGAAGTTTTATTTTCTTTACTTTCTCTTCGAAAAAGATGTATAAAAAATCTCCATTTTCAATTTTATTATCTTCTATAAACCTTTCAATGTCAAATCCGAATATGCAAGCCCTTGATCTTCTAATAATCTCTTTTGGTTCTCCGATATCTTGGTATTCTGGGCTGACTCTGTATATTGCTTGTTTAATTTTCTCTTTTTCCTCTTTCGACACTGCCAATTCCTCTGGCAAAAATTCTTCCGGAAACCTTCTTAGAATGTCAAATCTGAACAAGTTATCAAATACAGCCTTGTCAAAATCAAAATTCTCTTTTATGGCTCTGTAAAGCTCTTTTATAAACTCCCTTGTGTTTAAATTGCTATTCACTTTGCTTGAGAGCTTTTCAAAAAATTCAGAAGGAGAAATTTTTTGAAAGATGTATCTTAAAGTAAAATAGAGGTACTGCCTGTTGTAAACTTTGTCTATCAAATCTTCTATTTTTTTAAGCTCATAAATCTCTTCAAAGCTAATAAAGCTATTTGAGATAACCTCATACGGCGGATCTTTGAAAAACTCATAATTGTATTTAGCTGCTTCTTCTCTTATCTTTGTTCCTTTTAACATCTTCAAAAATCCAAGTTGAACTTCGTCCGCAAAATACAATATAGTTTTATCAAGACTTCTTTTAAAACTCAAAAAATCTTCATATGGCAAGCCTGCTATCAAGTCAAGATGAACAATGGCCTTTTTGTTCTCCATAAGCTCTTTCAAGTTTTTATCAATTTTATCTATATCATAAAATCTATCAATTGCATCAAGAGTTTGTGGATTGAAACTCTGAAGACCTATTTCAAGTCTGAAGAGATTATCTTTTGAAGTATTTATTGCAGTGATAATGTCACTATCTAAAAGTGTTGGGTCTATTTCAAAGTGTATTTGGGTAGCTTGCGACTTTTGTTTACAAAACTCTATTATTTTTATTGCTCTTTCTTTGTTTGCGTTAAATGTCCTGTCAACAAACTTTATAAGTCTTACTTGTTTTTTAAAAAGATAGTCAAGCTCTTCGAACACCTTTTCAAGAGACGCAAATCTAACACTTTTTTCAATAGAAGAAAGACAATACGTACATCTAAAAGGGCAGCCTCTGCTGCTTTCATAATAATAGATTCTGCTTTGGTCTAACTTCTCGTCCTTGTACGCAAAAGGAAGTTTGTTCAAATCAAACGGCGGATACTCTTTTTGGGTATATTGCCTGCCAGCCGCAATATGGTCACATAAATCTAAAAAAGGGTACTCTCCCTCTCCTCTGATTATTATGTCAACAAACTTCCACTCATCAAGGCTGTCAAAATACACTTCTGGCCCGCCAAGAATTATTTTTATGTCTTTCCTTGCCTTTTTTAATCCTTCAACAAGTTTTTCGACATAGCTTCTGTTCCAGATATATGTTGAAATTGCAACATATTCAGGTTTCTTACTCAAAATCTCATAGAGCACATCATGCAAAGACTGATTGATATTAAACTCAACATATTCGCATGGATAGTTTTCTTTACAGAGCTGATAAAGGTATCTGACTGCTAAATTTGTATGAACATACTTTGAGTTTATTGCAACAAGCAGGATCATAGCGATTTTCCTTTCTGAATAATAATTAATTATTGTCTCATTATTATATCACAGTTTTTATTTCAAAAGAGCTAAAAAACAAAAAGGCAGGGTTTTTCCTGCCTCTATTAGTTAAGATTCCCCTAACTTAGATAAACAGATTCACACCTGCTTCGCTTGCCTCACCAAGATATGTGGCAACACCACCAATTTCAACACCATCAATTAACTCTTCTTTTTTTATCCCCATAACATCCATTGACATTGAACATGCAACCATCTTTATACCAAGCTCTTGCGCTTGTTTTATCATCTCAGGTAACATCATCACGTTTTTCTTTTTCATCATATATTTCATAAGCTTTGGACCAATCCCTAAAAAGTTCATCTTTGAAAGTGGAAGCTTTTCAACCCCTTTTGGCATCATAGCACCAAACATTTTTTCTAAAAATGATTTTCCCTGTGCTTTCTTTTTAGCATCTCTTAGAACATTCAAACCCCAGAATGTAAAAAACATTGTCACTTCATCGCCCATCGCAGCAGCACCAGTTGCAATTACAAATGCAGCCATCACCTTGTCCATGTCATTGCTAAAGACAATAATGGTCTTCTTATCCTCTCTCATACAAATCACCCTTTAAGCTTTCTTTATCTTAGCTTTTATAACATCATTTACTTCTTCTAAAGACAAAAGTTCATTTTTTGTCTTTTTACACCAGCTCTCCACATCTCTTTTGAATGCTGGATCTGTCACCTCAATTGTGACTATGTCACCACTTTGAGCTTCTTTCATCTGCTTAAAAAGTTGAGTAATAGGCCCCGGACACTGAAGACCCTTTGCATCAATAAAATATTCTGCCACAATCACACACCTCCAAAAACTTTATTTTTAACTTTTTATATTGTTACCCCTTGGCAATAGGATTTATTTAACAAAAGCACACAATAAAATTCTTTACAAAACACTTTGTTAAAATAATAACACTTTTACACAAAATACAATGTCTCAAATGAGTTTAAAAAAAGAAAGACACTCTTGACTTTTTAGGAGTTTTTTTACCCCAAAAACTTCATCATTATATTTAAAATCCTTTGGATATCATCTTTGTTTCCTACGCTTGACAAGCACTCTGCAGCATGACTTTCGATTATAAAATAACCAACTTTTTCTATTGCGTTTTTTACTGCAGCTATTTGAAGCATAATCTCTTCGCATTCTTTTTCCTCTTCCACCATTTTAATAATACCATCAATGTGACCTTTAATATTTTTTAGTCTACTTAGAATCTCTTCTTTTCTCTCCTTGTCAGGCATTTCAAACACCTACTCTTCAACAATTTCAATTGCACCTTGAGGACAATACCTTGTACAACCCCCACATCCTGTACACTTTTCTTTGTCTATTTCAATCTCAACATCAAAAAAACCGTGCACTTTTCTCTTTATTGCTCCAAACTTGCACGAACGTGAAGCTGGGCAAAACGGTGACCTATCACATAGATTTTTGTTAAGTACTGCCTTTTTCATTTTCTATCTTTTGCTCCTTTCTCAAAATGTTTTGCAACCTCTATTTGTAACCCCTATACCATGGGGGTGTATTTCAATTTTCAAGTTTATTATAACTCAAAAATGCAAAATAATCAATCCCAAAAAGGAAAGTTTGAAAACCTCTTTCTTAGGGTATAACATCTTTTGATAAAATATGTTATAATTAAATAGTAACAAATTTATACACGGGAGGTTTTATAATGAAAAAGCTATGTAAGATGTATCTGGTTTTTTTTATTGTCTTTTTGCTCATTTTCAACGTGGCATTTGCTCAGTCAATTAAAGTAACTCCAAAAGTAATTAATGGCAAAATGTATGTGGATTTAGACTCTTTGAAAGATTTTTTCGGTTTTGATTATGTAAAATCCCAAGATGGAGTGACCATTCAAAAAAAGGACTTATCTATAAGCGAAGTAATTGATAAAGTTAACAAATCTGTTGTAGCAATAATTGGTGACAGCAAAAAGATAAAAGCAGATGACTTTTACTACAGCAAGATACCTGCAGGGCTTACGCACGGGTCTGGTGTTGTCATTGACAAAAACGGTTTAATCCTCACAAACAACCATGTTGTAGAAGACATGAAACAACCTTATGTGATTTTTTATGATGCTAAAGCATATAAAGCAACAGTATTGTATAGAAATAAAGACATAGATTTGGCTCTTTTGAAAGTAAATCGTACCAATATAAATCCAATCGAAATCGAAGACCCCAAAAATATAAAAGTGGGACAAGAAGTATTAGCAATTGGAACTCCACTTTTTTTGGGTTGGCAGAACAGTGTAACAAAAGGAATAATCAGTGGATTAAACAGACCAGTAGATGAAACTTATACATTTTTGCAAACAGATGCAGCTATAAACCCTGGAAATAGTGGAGGTCCTCTTGTAAATATGCAAGGGAAGTTGGTCGGCATAAATACCTTAGGTATTGAATATTTTCAGGGAATTAATTTTGCAATTCCTGCTGAAAATATTCTCTATTTTTTGAACCACTATAAAAAATTTGGTAAAATAAAAAGATGTTATTTAGGACTTGAATTTGAAGACAGCTGGCTTTCTATTGTTGGTTTGCCATCTACTCTTGGATTGAAAATAATTGATGTGAAAGAAGATAGTCCTTTAAAAGGATTTATTCAAGAAAATGATATACTTGTGTCAATTGACAATTATCCTGTCAATTCAATTGCAGAGTATAATCAAACCCTTATGAAATATCTTCCAGGTGATAAGGTAAAGATTAATATCAAGAGAAACGGAAAGGTAATTGAAAAAGAAGTAGTGCTAAAAGAGTATCCAGAAAATAAATAAAAACATAGAAAGGATGATATTTGATGGTAAAGAAATTAAAAAGATTTTTAATAGCTTCCCTACTTGTCACTTTTCTGATCTCTTTGGTTGCTCCTTTTAGTTTTGCTCAGGATGATGATGGAGTTATTGACTTTTACACAGTTTTTTCAAAAGATGATGTCAACAAAAATAGAGTTGGAAATAGCATTTACAACTGGTCAATATACATGCCCCAAGATGCTTATATTAACAAAGACCCAAAAGGAAGTTATTTTTCAATGTCTAGCAGTAGCTATAAAGCAAATATAAGTGTTGAAGCAATTCTAAACAAAGAAGGCTTTTCTTCCTTAGATGAAATTTTGTTGTACGGCTCAGACATTATAAATAATTATGGCTCGGTTTCTAAAATATATTCGTTGAAAAAAGGTAAAGATAAAAATGGGCAAGAGTACATTGAAATCACAAGTGTCTATACAGATTCTTTTTACGTTTTTGTAGATGAAGAAGAAAGTTCTGGCACCTTTAATTTTACACGTATTTATCTTAGCAAAAACAAGAAGTATAACTACATTTATAGACTCACAATCAGCATGGACTTAAACTTTTATACCGAGCATAAAAATCTTCTGTATAAAATAGCTGATTCATTTGAACTTCAGTTTGATTCAAAAAACCCTAATATAAAGGATTTAGCAGACAACGTAACAAGCTGGAGAGTTCATAAAAATACAAGTTATGGCTGGCAGATTGACCTGCCACCTTATTGGAAATCAACTGACATTTATAACCTTGAATATAACTCATCAACCCAGTCTTTTGCCCCACTTTATACAGATGAAGAAATGGGGTTAAATACTCAAAAACAGCAAGATGTAGTTACAACGCCACCACAAGGTGAGCAGCAAGAGTATGACGAATATCTCTCTGTCAGTTTTGTTGCTAATTCAAATGTAAGTTTTGACAAGTGGGTTGAACTTGAGATGAAAAACGTTGAGCTTTATAACAAATCTCTTTGCAAGATAATTTCTTCTAAAACTTTAAATATAAATGGTGCAAAAGCCAAACTCTTTGAGCTCAATATAAGAAAGAGCCTCCAGAAAAATTTCGTTGAAAAAAGAATGTATGTGGACTTCAATAACAACAAATATTTTGTAAAGCTTTATGTCAAAGAGGACAAATATAACAAAGACAAACAAAAATATGATAGGATTATAAACTCATTCAAACCAATACCAGCAAAAAGCAAATACCTTGATTCTATACTTTGGACGGGTGATTTAAAACCACAAAGCACTTCTAAAACTGTAAAGCTCAGCAAAGCACCATTTGAAATGAATATATCTAAAGATTATAAAACAAATATTCCATACTATTATTACAGTTATTACACTCAAGTAATAAATGCAACTGCTCTTCCAATTTCTCAGGGAATATCAGATGTCGAAACAATCACACTTTACAATACACCATATTCAACTTTAACAATAAACGGTGGCATTAATCTCGATCCAGCTGAGAAAATTATAAAAAATGCTATGCAAGCTTGGGTTGAAAGCAATGAATATAAAAGTAAAACAGTTGATATGAGCCTTCAAAAGTACTCAACTGGTGAACTTACAATTTACAAGTTCACTTATGTATACAACCTAAGCAAACTACCAAACTTAGCAAAGGGAAATCCTAATCGAGACTTTAACTTCTTAAGTCTTCAAAACAGGGTAATATACATGATAAAGTACAAGCAGTACTACTATACTATTGATTTATCTGTGCCTGTTCTTTATTGGAATAATATTACTTTAGACAATTTTGTAAAGTCGATAAATACAATCAAGATTGACAAAATAAACTTCTCTAAACTGAATATGAAATTTGTCAATGAAGATTTAGAAAAGTTTAAGAAAAAAAACAATGAATAAAAAATTTAAAAGGGCTGCACAGCATTTAAAAAAGCAGCAGCCCTTTTAACTTTCTTATCTCACTATGTACACTCTTGTTCTTACTGATTTTGGGCAAGCTTTAAGGTTCTTATTTCAACTTCTTGGTCCTTTAACCAATCCTTTATTGCCTCTTGCTCTTTGGTGACTTTTTCAAATTTCTTATTTGTCTCATCTTTGAATATTAAAACCTCCGTCCTAAACTCTGTTAAGAATGCAACCTGGTCATATACTGCATTCATTCTTCTGTTAAGCTCTTTCACATTATCTTTGAGTTCTCCTACTTCATTTTCTAATCTTGTGACCCTCATTTCAAGATTATCTAATCTTTGCTCTACTCTATCCAATCTTTGCTCTACCATATCAAGTCTTTGTTCCACTCTATCCAGCCTTTGCTCTAAGCTATCTAATCTCTTTTCTAACTGGTCAAATCGTTTTTCCATGGTATCAAGTCGTTTTTCCACACTATCAAGTCGTTTTTCCACGCTATCAAGTCGTTTTTCCATGCTATCTATCCGTTTCCCCATACCTTCGAGTTGCTTTTCAATATTTTCAAGTCTTTTCCCCACGTTTTCAAACGAGGCATTTAAACTCTGTAAAGAAGATACTACAAGTTCTAAAACATTGTTATCACTCATCTTTGTTCTGCACTCCTTATAAATTGTGGAACTTTTTTCTTAATTTTATCATACTTGAATATAAAAATAAAGATAAGTTTTAATCTTCCCATTGTAGAGTTTCCTATTTTTGTCTGCCTTCTTGCCAAACGCCTTTTCAAACTTATCATAGCCAGATAAAATAAAAAATCTCCAGCCACTAAAATCTCTTAGACATTTTCCAAAATCCCTATAAAGATTAAAAATGTCACTATTATCTATCCTCTCTCCATAAGGTGGATTTGTAATAACTATGCCTTTGTCAGAAGATTTTTTGATTTTTCTGCTATCTGCTTTAAAGAATCTTATATCCTTTTCAACCCCTGCAGCTTTTGCATTAGTCTTTGCAATATAAATCATCTTTTCATCTATGTCAGAAGCTAAAATATTAAATTTACTATTATAATCAATTTTTCCAATAGCCTCAAGTCTTGCCTTGTTCCATAAATCTTGAGACACAAAACTATTTTGCTCAGCTAAGAATGTCCTATTTAAACCAGGTGCAATATTTTTAGCAATCATAGCTGCCTCAATAGGAATTGTTCCCGAACCACAAAAGGGATCCCATAAAACCTCCTGTTGAGGTCTCCACCTGCTCAAAATTACCAATGTCGCTGCTATATTTTCTTTTAAAGGCGCAAGTGACTGAAGTTTTCTGTATCCTCTTTTGTGAAGAGACTCACCTGTTGTATCAAAAAGTACATATGCTGTATCATTCAAAAGAGCAATCTCAATCTTATAGAGATTCCCTGTCTCCTCAAACCATGATACACTGTACTTTTTCTTTAACTTTTCAATTATAGCTTTCTTTGTTATAGACTGGCAGCTGCTTATACTAAAAAGTTTGGACTTTTCAGACCTGCCTGTTATAAGAATATGAGCATCCTTGGGAAGAATTTCTTGCCACTCAAAATCATAAATGCCACTAAAAAGCTCATCAAACGTCTCTGCTTTAAATTTTTTAAGTATGGCAAAAACCCTATTTGCAGTCCTAAGATTTATATTAAGCCTTGGAATATCCTCTATATCTCCTCGAACAAATATTCTTCCATTTTCAACTTTTAAATCTTTATATCCTAATCTTATCAATTCCTCTTTTGTTACAGATTCAACACCAAAGGCTGTTGCTATAAAAAGTTCCATCACTTTTGCTCATCCAATCTTGTTTTTTCTTTTTATTCTCTCTAATACAGTTCTATATCCATCTGCTCCATAATTTAAACATCTATTTACTCTGCTTATTGTAGCAGGAGAAGCCCCTGTTTTTTGGGTTATCTCACTGTACTTTGCACCTTCAAATAAAAGCTTTGCAACTTCAAATCGTTGCGAAAGTTCCTGAATCTCTTTTACAGTACACAAATCTTCAAAAAAGTTATAACATTCTTCTATTGTCTTAAGTTCCAGTATGGCTTCAAAAAGATGGTCGGTCATCTTATTTTTTAGCTTTTGATTCATACCCTTTTGCACCTCTTTGAGGTTATTCCCTTTAAAATTATATCACTTTAAATAGCTGAAGTAAACTTTGTTTGACACCAGCATAAAAAAAGTGAGGATTTATTCCTCACTTTTGGCAATAGTCTTTGATTTTTCAATCTCACATTCATCACAAAAGCGAATTCTCTGTTCAAATACAAGAGAAAGTATCTCTAAAATATCCTGAGAGAGATTGGAGCTGCAATGTCTGTGAAAGATAACTTGCTGGGGCGAAAGAGATATTAATCTGCTGAGCAATATATCCTCTTTGCTAAGATTTAACTTCAAATTTCTTGATAACATTTCAAAAAACTCGTCTTTTATCTCTTTAAGTTCTTTGTCATATAGAATATACGCTTCTTCATCAGGAACTATGTGGACTAAATCTATTTTTGTATTTTGGAGATCTAAAAAGTATTTCAACAAGTTTATAAACTGGATATACTCTCTTTCTAAAAAGTACTTGCTTGCTGCATCTTCAATGATATTGTTTATGATTTTAAGATATTCCTTTAATCTAAATGTCAAAAAGCCTTCAAAATTAAATTCAAAGTTATAATCAAGAAAGTCTAAAACCTTTTTAATTATCTCATATCTAATATTTGAAAATCCGCTGCTTTCAACTATCTCATCCATTCTTTTTCTACTTTCAAACAAAATCTTTTCTTTTTCTACACCATCCAAAAAATAGTAGTTTTCATCTACTAATTTGCAAATCAGCTTCTCCTTTGTATAATCAATTATCACATTGCACAGAGCTGCAGCAATGAAATATTTTATTCTCTCATATGTGTATAAATCAAGGTTCTTCTTTATTTCCTCATCACTCAAAAATATTCCATAAAAGGTTATTTCTCCGCTCTGTCCTTGCTCTATTGAAAGTCCTTTTATATTTTCTAGTTCATCAAATTGTTTTTTTAATCTACTATATACAAAGAAAGGTTCTTCTGCCACTCCCAAACTCAATATTTGCATCCTTTTCACATCCCTGAATAATATTCTTTGAGTAAAGGGACTATAATAAATATACCCTCAAAAATTCTTTTTAAGTATGCTCTTTTTGTTACTGCTGACACAAAGGAATGATCGAACCTATATCTGAAAGCTCAAAGCCTTCTGTACACAAGCATTCAATTTTATATTTCTTTAGAAATTCTTTTATTTTGCTATAATCTGGATGCTTTGATATATCACCATTAAAAATTAAAACATCTTTGTCAATCAATCCTCCACAACCACCAATAAATCCGTAGTTTAGACCCTCTAATTTTATAAACCCGGGTACTATTAAAAGTGCATCTATGTTATTTTCAAGAGCTTTTTTGTAAATCTTCTTGTCTGAGGTTATAATCGCCCTTTCGTTTATAATTAATATTGAACACTTTGAATATCCTTGGTTTACATGTACTTTCCTTAAGTTATCTTTTTCAATGTACTTTAAAATAATTTTATCAGTAAATCTGAAATTGTGAAAGACGAAGTTACCAATCCTTGCTAAATTATAACCAATGTCCCCTGGATACTCTTTAGATATATTCCTTTCACCAAACATTATATTGAATCCCAATTTACAAAGTTCGTCTGTAGTTTTCTTTGGTGAGTTGGGAGCGGCAAATATTAGATTATCTTCATAGTGAAAATAAAATATGTCTGGATGAGAAGAAATGGCATTATATACATCATTTGATTCTTCGCAAAAAATTGCTTCAATCTTTAAATCTTCTAAGATATAGACTGTCTTATCATAAGCTCTTTTATCAATCAAAACATGGGTAACTTTTTTACTTGGCAAATAAGGAAATTTTAGATATCTCAAGTTCTCATCTTCCCAATAAATTTATTCTTATAAAGTGGCACAATTAATACTATAGCAATTACAGCTGACAATATCCCTTGCAACAAATTAAACGGAAGATTTACAAGCGCCGTTTTAAATCCAAACTGCAGGTCTCTATTAACATTTAATGCTGATGACACATATTTTAACACAAAAGCTTCTGACAAAAAATAACCAACTGCCATCCAAATACCACTGAGTATGGTTGCGACAATAAAACCAATATTTGGCTTTTTACCTTTTTCTAACTTTTCAAATATAAGACCACATATATACCCTTCCAATCCTTTAATGATAAATGTAAATGGAGCATAGACTAAATAACCAGAAGCTATATCTGAAAGAGCAGAACCAAAAGAACCCGATAAAAACCCTACTCCCTTGCCAAACAAAATGGCTGCAAGCATAATAATAACATCACCGATATTAAAGTAGCCTGTTAGCAACGGTATTTTAATTGTAAAGGTTAACACAAAAACAGCTGCTATCAATATTCCTGAAAATATCCAAAACTTGGTTTTCTTGTCCATATTCTCACCTCAAATTAACAATTTTTCTACAATAATTTTACATTATAAAAAGTAAAAATCAAAATATCGGTTGCCAATTGCATCGATACAATATACAAAACAAAAAGCCCTACATCGCCTTTAGTTTGCGATGTAGGAGCTGTTATCTTTTTCTTACATTATCTCAATTATATCTCTAATTATTTTAATGAACTTTTCTTCAACTGTCTTTGATACCTCAATAACCTCTTCATGAGAAAGCTTTTTGTCTAAGATCCCAGCAGCCATGTTTGTTATACACGAAATACCAAAAACCCTAATTCCCATCTGTCTTGCAGCAATGACCTCTGGAACAGTTGACATGCCAACTGCATCAGCACCCAGTATTTTGAGCATTCTTATCTCTGAGGGTGTTTCATATGAAGGACCTTTTAAAAATGCGTACACTCCTTCTTTGTAGTCAACTCCATTTTTCTTGTAAACATCCTTTGCCTTCTCAATTGTCTCTTTGTCATATGCATATGTCATGTCAAAAAATCTTTCACCAAAATACTGAGCATCCTCACCTATTGCTGGATTTTCACCAGAAAGATTGATATGGTCTTTTATTACCATTAAATCCCCAGGTGATAAAAATTGTGATATCCCACCTGCTGCATTTGTCACAATTAGATTCTTCACCCCAAGCAAGCCTGCAACTCTTACTCCAAACACAACCTCTTCAACCTTGTACCCCTCATAAAGATGAAATCTCCCTTGAAACGCTAAAACCTTTCTACCTTTGACATCTCCAAACATCAAGTTCCCTTTATGTCCCTTTACTGTCGAGACAGGAAAATAAGGAATTTCAGAATATTTTAATACAATCTTATCTTCAATTGTCTCTGCAAACTCTCCAAGGCCACTTCCCAAAATTATTGCAATCTCTGGAACTTGAGGAAGGTGACGTTGAATAAATTCAGCAGCCTCTTTGACCTTTTGGTAATACATAAAATCACCTCAATTTTTATAAAAATTCCAATTAAAATTATATCAAAATTTCTTTTAAAAAGCTCTCTCCACTTCGCAAGGCTTTAACTTTCAAATACTCAGCAATTGTCTGACCAATATCAGAAAAACTCTCCCTTGTTCCAAGATTATAACCTTTTTTAATTTTTTGACCATATATCAATATTGGCACATGCTCACGTGAATGGTCTGTACTGGGCGTTGTTGGGTCACACCCATGGTCAGCTGTAATTATAAGAATATCGTCTTTTTCAAGCTTTTCAATAATCTCAGGAAGTCTTTCATCAAACTCAAGCAAGGCCTTAGCATACCCTATTGGGTCATTTCTATGCCCATAGAGCATGTCATAGTCTACAAGGTTAGTAAATATAAGCCCATCTTTTACCTCATCCATTGCTTGTAACGTCTTATTAATTCCATCCATATTCCCCTCTGTGTGAATGCTCATACTCAAGCCTCTTTTTGCAAATATGTCTTCAATCTTGCCAATACCTACAACTTCAAGTCCTGCTTCTTTTACATTATCGAGCAGTGTCTCATAAGGCGGCTCAACTGCAAAGTCTTTTCTGTTATAAGTTCTGACAAAACTATTTCTGTCTTTTCCAATAAAAGGTCTTGCAATAACCCTTGCAACAAGCCATTTACCAACCAACATTCTTCTTGCTATCTCGCATATTCTATAAAGCTCATAAAGAGGAATGACATCTTCATGAGCAGCAATCTGAAATACAGAATCTGCCGAGGTATACACAATAGGGTAGCCAGTTTTTATATGCTGCTCTCCAAGCTCTTTTATTATTTCAGTACCAGATGCCACTTTATTCCCCAGCACTTTTCTGCCAATTTGTCTCTCAAATTCTTTAATAAGTTCCTCTGGAAACCCCTCAGGAAAAGTTTTAAACGGTTCTTCCAACACAACCCCTGCTATTTCCCAATGCCCTGTAATTGTATCTTTACCTTTTGATTTTTCCTTGCTTTTGCCAAAAACGCCAATTGGATTTGGATTCGGGGGTGTGCCTTTTATGTCTGTAATATTTCCTATTCCAAGCTTATACATATTTTTGAGCTCTATGCCACCAACAGCATATGAAGTATTTGAAAGTGTATTGCTTCCCTCATCACCGTATAGTTTTGCATCTTCTAACTCACCAACACCTACACTGTCAAGTACAATTAGGACTACCTTCATGATAGAAAATCCCCTTCCCAGAAAAGTAAAAATTCAGTTTAATCTTCTGAAACAATTGCAATACCAGAACTTGTACCAATCCTGCTTGCACCTGCTTCTATCATTTCAAGTGCATCTTCATAGGTTCTAATACCGCCTGAAGCTTTTATCTTTATTTTGTCACCAACAACTTTTCTCATCAAAAGTATATCCTCATACTTGGCACCACTTTTGGAAAAGCCTGTTGAAGTCTTTACAAAATCAGCTCCTGCATCCATCACTATTTTACATGCTTCTATTTTCTGTTGGTCACTTAGCTCAGATGTTTCAATAATCACTTTTACAATCTTATTTTTATACCCCCTTGCAATATCAACAATGTTTTTTATCTCTTCGTATACATAGTCTACATTTCCTTCTAACAAAGCTCCAATATTTATAACCATGTCTATCTCATCTGCTCCATCTTCAAATGCTTCTCTTGCTTCAAATATCTTAGTTTTCATGGAAGTTGCACCAAGTGGAAAACCTACCACAGTTGCAACCTTAACCGGGGAGTCTTTTAAATACTCCTTGCAAACCTTGACATAGTATGGATTGACACAAACTGAGGCAAAAGAATATTTGAGCGCTTCATCACAAAGCTTTTTTATGTCTGCATGAGTAGCATTTGATTTTAAAAAGGTATGATCAATAAACTTTGCTATTTCTTTTTTTGTCATTTCTAATCACTCCTCATAAAATTTTACATTTCATATATACCATCTTTTGTTATTTTAGCAAATATGACCTTTCTTTTCTCTACATATTCTCGTGAGAACGTAAAAGCATCTTCCACATCTGATATGACCTCATTTAGTTTTCTTTCATCGTTTGCATAAATCCGCGCATAAGGCTTGCCTTTTTCAATCTTGCTACCTATCTTGCCAAACAGCTCAATTCCAACTGAGTAGTCTATGACGTCTTCTTTTTTCTGTCTACCGCTGCCAAGTTTTAAAGCAGCTATTCCAAGTTTTAACGCATCAATATCCTTTATATATAAGTCTTCTTCGCATTTCAGTTCATAAACATATTTTGCCTGGGGTAGCAGTGAATAATCATTAACAACTTCAGGATTTCCACCTTGGTTTTGAATTATCTCTTTAAATTTTTTGAGTGCCCAGCCTTTTTCAATGCTTTCAATAAGTCTTTCTTTTGCTCTTTCTCTATCTTTCTCAACACCCGATAAAATCATCATCTCTGTTGCAAATTCAATGCAAAGGCTTCTCAAATCCTCATGTCCTCTTCCTTTTAATACTTCTATTGCTTCAATAACCTCTAAGGAATTCCCTATCATCAGTCCAAGCGGCTGATTCATATCTGTCACATATGCCACTGTTTCCCTGCCAGCCAAATTGCCAATTTCAACCATAGTTTTGGCAAGTTCTTTCGCATCCTCATATCTTTTCATAAAAGCACCTTTTCCAAATTTGACATCAAGAATTATTTTATCAGCCCCTGCTGCTATCTTTTTGCTCATAATAGAGGATGCAATGAGTGGAATTGATTCAACTGTTGCTGTAACATCTCTCAGAGCGTAAATCTTTTTGTCAGCAGGAACAAGGTCCTTCGACTGCCCAACAATTGCTGCTCCAACCCTGTTGACAGCTTCAATAAACTCATCCTTAGAAAGCTCTGTTCTAAACCCAGGGATTGATTCTAACTTGTCAATTGTGCCACCTGTGTGTGAAAGTCCTCTACCTGACATTTTAGCAACCTTTACTCCAACTGATGCTGCAAGAGGTATTAGTACAAGAGTTGTTGTGTCAGCTATCCCACCGCTTGAATGTTTGTCAACCTTTATCCCCTCTATTTTACTCAGGTCTACCATCTCACCTGACTGAGCCATCAGCATTGTAAAAGTAGTCAGCTCTTCTTTTGACATTCCTCGAAAATAAACTGCCATCAAAAATGCTGCCATTTGATAGTCGGGAATCTCATCGTTTATATACCCATTTATTAGAAACTCTAATTCATCCTTGTTAAGCTCAAACCCATCTCTCTTTTTGCGTATAATTTCAGTTATCAACATAAAAATCTCACCTTCTTATTCATCCTTAAAGATTTATTTTGTAAACAATTTTAAAAGCTGCTCTACAGCAAAAGCACCTAAGAAAATCCCAAAAATACCCGCAATTCCTGCTAGAGCATTTGGTGCAGGAATAGGTAGCTTGAGAATCTTAAATATTGCTCCAACTATAAAACCTGTGAGAAGCGAAAGAAGTATTGCCTTCAACCTTTGTCTTCCCTCCTGAAAATCATTTTGTTCGATAATTTATAAATCAAAGCCATAGGGTAAAAGCTCTTTTGCATAAGTTTCAATGATTTTAGTCATATCATAGTTTGAAAGATATATTGTAGCATCTTTTGCAAGCTCAAGCATAACCTGCCTACACGCACCACATGGCGAAATGGGTTCATTTTGAGGGCCGATTACAAAAATAGTCTTAATATCTTTGTGGCCCTCTGAAATTGCTTTGAAAAGAGCAACTCTTTCAGCACAGATTGTCAGAGAATAGGAGGCATTTTCAATATTACAGCCTAAATACATTTTTCCACTTTGTGTTAAAACCGCCGCCCCAACTTTAAAGTTTGAATAGGGTGCATAGGCCCTACTTTGCTGTTCTTTTGCTAAATTCAAAATACTCTTTAACGTATTATCAATCTCGGTTAAGTATTTCATCTTTTTATACCCTCTTTCTTACAATGTAGAATCTAAACTTTTTGGGTGAAAAGAAATTTGAAGAATATAATATAGGAGTATCACTTTGGTCAAAATGTATTTGGTCAAGCAAAAGTACAACATCGTTTTTTTCAAGCTCCAACTTTTTATATATCCCATTTTTTTCAGCAAGCATTGGAATTATATCAGAGACTGCATATGCAATATATATTCCCAAATTATCATTTAAATAGTCAAAAAGTGACTCTCCCTTAAATTCAAATTTCTCACCAAAAAGCTTAGCAGGAAGTCTATCTATGCAGTATACAACTGGTATGTTGTCGGCAAGTCTTAAACGTTCAATTTTTATAATCTCTTCATTTTGACCAATTTTCAACATATGTGCTTCTTTTGCATTTGGATAAGTACGTGTAATAATTACATCTTTTGTATGTGGTTGATACCCCTGCTTTTCCATAAGTTTTGTTATGCTTTGTAGTTCTTCCATACCTGTTTGTAAAATTGGTCTTGATGCAACAAAAGTGCCTATTCCATGTTTTCTAATAACATATCCTTCCTCTTCTAATATCCTCATTGCCTCTCTTAAAGTAGCCCGACTGACACCAAAAAATTTTGCAAGTTCTACCTCAGACGGAAGCTTATCTCCCTCTTTGAATTTTTCTTCGATAAGGTGCTTTAATTTTCGCAACACCAATTCATACCTGGGTGGATAAACAACGCTCTCTGCACTCTCCACAGTCCACCCACTCCTTTCCCTTATTTTTTAGGTCTGTAAGGTATACCGTCAGCTGCCGGGGCAACGCTTTTGCCACCTATTCCAATCAATGCCAAGATTGTAACCACATAAGGTAACATCATGATAATGTTTTTTGAAATTGATGATTCTTGCAAAGTATAGCTCAGGGCTGTTGCAAAGCCAAATAAAAGTGATGCTAAAAATGAACCAACAGGTGTCCATTTACCAAAAATCATAGCAGCTAAAGCTATATAACCTCTTCCTGACGACATCTCAGGTGAAAAACTGTTCAAAACCCCAATTGAAAGATATGCCCCACCAAGGGCTGAAAATGCTCCACCAAGAATTACACCAAGATACTTCATTTTTACAACATCTATACCAGCTGTTTCAGCAGCTTCTGGATTTTCACCAACAGCTCTTAGTCTCAGCCCAACAGTTGTCTTGAACAAAAACCACTGGCTAAGTATTATCAAAACAAACATTATATAAACCATCACATTTTGACCGCTTAAAATCTGACCAATTATAGGAATCTTATCAATAACAGGTATCTTAACATCAGGAAGTTTTGGTGTATCAAATGGCGTTCCTTCAGGACCATATATTGCATTGAAAAGATAAGCAGTAATACCTGATGCAAATATGTTAAAAGCCATACCAAGAACTATTTGGTTTGCGTACATTTTTGCAGCCGCCCACGCAAATACATATGCCACCAAAATACCTGAGATTACTCCAGCTAAAAGCCCAAGCCATGCATTGTGAAAGTATGCCGAAAATGCAACAGAAACAAATGCAGAAATTAGCATTATCCCTTCCATAGAAATATTAACAACACCAGCTCGTTCAGAAAAAGTTCCGCCAATTGCCGGAAGTGCAAGCGGCACTGCCATTGCAATGGTTGATGCCCACAAATATGGATTTGTAAAAATACTGAGTAAATTCATTTCACTCTTGACCTCCTACCGGTTCCAACTTTGATTTTCTGGTTTTTATCTTTTCCATAATAATCCTGTAAAGCTCTTCAATTGCAATAAAGAAGATTATAAGCCCCACCACAACATCAGCAAGCTGGCCGGAAATATTTGTTTGCATCTGCATCTCCTGCGCGCCTGTTGAAAGTCCTGCCAAGAAAAGTGCTGCTATCACAACACCAATTGGGTTGTTATTTGCAAGAAGCGCAACAACTATAGCAGTATAACCATATCCTGATGTAAAGCTATCATATAGTCTGTGCTGCACACCAATTATCTGAACAGCTCCTGCAAGACCTGCAAATGCACCTGAAAGTCCCATAGCTAAAACAAGTTTTCTCGCAACATTTATACCTGCATATCTCGCAGCTTTCATATTAAAACCTACTGCTCTTAGTTCATAACCTATTGTGGTTTTGTACATGAGTATATAAACCGCCACAACTGCTAAAATTGCAATGAAAAGTCCACCTGACAGCTGTGTATTTGGCACTAAAATACTTAGCTTTGCACTGTCTTGAATTAGCGGCGATTGAGGTATTGTCCCTTTGTCCATCATCGGCCCGCCTTCTAATAGATAGTGGCTAAAATAGATAGCTATGTAGCTCATCATCATAGTTGTAATAACCTCATGAGCACCAGTGTAAACCTTTGCCAACCCCGGAACAAGTCCACCCCACAGTGCACCTGCTATCATAGCACAGACAATTATTAAAGGAATGTGCAGATACCATGGAAGACCTTTTATCTGGTACCCAAGATAAGTCGCAACAATTGCACCTATCCAAAACTGTCCTTCAGCACCAATATTAAAAAGCCCAGAGGAAAATGCTATCGCAACACCAAGGCCTGTTATTATTAGTGGTATTGCATTTGTCAACGTTGTTGCGAAGTTCATTAGATTTCCGTAAGCTCCGGTAAAAAGTGCTATGTACGCATAAATGGGATTTTGTTTTGCTGTGATTAATATCACAATCCCGCCTACAATCATTGATATAAAAATAGCAATAAGTGGCATTAAAATACTCTGTAAAGCTTTTTTTACCATCACCATTTTAAGCCTCCTTCTTTTTCTTGCCTGTCATCAAAAGTCCTATATCTTCTTTTGTTGCAGTTTTGCTATCTAATATATCCATAATTCTTCCAGAGTACATCACAGCAATCCTGTCAGACAGGTTCAAAATCTCGTCAAGCTCCAAAGAAACAAGTAGTATTGCCTTACCACTGTCTCTAAGCTCAATGAGCTTTCTGTGGATGTACTCAATCGCACCCACATCCATTCCTCTTGTTGGCTGAACAGCAATTAAAAGGTCTGGGCTGCTTGAAAACTCTCTTGCCAAAATTACTTTTTGCTGATTGCCACCTGAAAGATTCTTTGCAAATAGTCTAAAATCTGGTGGACGCACATCAAATTCATGAATGAGTTTATCAGCCTCATGAGTTATAATTTTATAATTTAAAAATCCTCTATTTGAATATGGCTTTTTGTAGTATCTTTTAAGCACAATATTTTCTGCCACTGTAAAGTTCAAAACAAGTCCATCCTGTTGCCTGTCTGCTGGAATATAAGCAATTCCTTTTTCATAACGTTTGCGTGTGGGAAGGTTTTGAATCTCCTGGCTATTGAAAATTATCTTTCCTGTCGAGGGAATAAGTCCAACAATAGCTTCTACAAGCTCATTTTGACCATTTCCATCAACGCCTGCTATGCCAAAAATCTCTCCTTTTCTTATTTCAAAACTTACATCTTTGACCTTTTCAATACCGCTTTTTAATTTAACTGAAAGGTTTTCAACCTTTAGTACAGTCTCACCTAACTGTGGCTCATTTTTTTCAACAACAAGTTTAACCTCTCTTCCAACCATCAAATTTGCAAGTTCCTGTTCGTTGGTTTCTTTTGTATTCAAGGTCTTTATTGTCTTTCCTCTTCTCATAACAGTAACCCTATCCGAAATTTCCATAACCTCATCAAGCTTGTGGCTTATAAACAGTATGGATATTCCCTGAGCTTTGAGGTTATTTATAATTTTAAAAAGCTCTCTTGTCTCTTGAGGTGTGAGCATTGCCGTTGGCTCATCAAGTATTAAAAGCCTTGCATCTCTATAAAAAGCTTTTAATATCTCCACTCTTTGTTGCATACCTACACTCAAATCTCCAACCTTTGCCCTTGGGTCAATTTCCAAATTATACTTTTTCGAAATTTCAAGAATTTTCTTCTCAGCTTCTTGAACATTAAACCTAAAACCTTTTGGCTCAAATCCCAAAACAATATTTTCAGCCACCGTAAATACAGGTATCAACATAAAATGCTGATGAACCATTCCTATTCCTTTTTCGATTGCTTCATGAGGACCTTTGATATCAAGTTTTTGTCCTTCAAAATATATCTCTCCAGAATCAGGTTCATAAAGCCCATAGATTATATTCATTAAAGTAGACTTTCCTGCCCCATTCTCACCAAGGATGGCATGTACTTCGCCTTTTTTAACATCTAAATTCACATTATCATTTGCAAGAATATTACCAAATCTTTTTGAAATACCTCTTACTTCTAAAATATATTCCATTTTCACGCCCCACCTGTCTTTACAATCTTTTTATTATTTCAATAATAACAGTTTTGAGTTTTTCTATATTTGCAGAAAACACTCTCAAAACCTCTTCATGTGAAACAGGTTTTATATTCGGGTCATCTTCCAGGCCAGCATCATAATCTGTTACAATAGTTATATTTAAATACTTTATTCCAAGCTCATTTGCTAATGCCACTTCAGGATACTGAGTCATTCCAATAACGTCAAATCCCATTTTGGAATACCATCTGCTCTCAGCTAAGGTAGAAAATCGCGGTCCTTGAATAACTACACATGTACCTCTTTTGTGAAATCTATATCCAAGTTCTTCTAAAACATTGATTGCAATTTTTCTCATCTGTTCATCATAAGGCTGTGCCATGGAGGTGTGCTTTACATTTCCAATATCCGAAAATGTATCCTCTCGTCCCCATGTTCTGTCAACAAACTGGTCAACAATTACAAAATCACCCGGCATAATATCCTTTTTTAAGCTCCCACATGCTGTTGTTGAAATAATCTTATCAACACCAAGTTGTTTTAATGCATATATATTTGCCCTATATGGTACTTTATGAGGAGGGTAAATATGGATTTTACCATGCCTCGGAATAAACACAACTTCTTTACCTTCTACTTTTGAAATTGCTATTTTATCACTTGGTTTGCCATACGGGGTTTCAATCTCTATCTCTTCAACATTTTCCAAAAAAGAGTAAAATCCAGAACCACCTATTATCCCTATCATATGGATTAGATCTCCTTTCCATTCGTGTCATAAACCTGTATATTGTCGAAAGGCCTGCTGTGATATTAGCTATTGCCCAGCAGGCCTTTAAAACTTACATGGTATTACTTTACCTCTGTTGGTATCTTTATCTTACCAGCCTTTATCTCAGCAATTACTTTGTTTATTTTGTCACTTACACTCTTTGGAACACCTTTCATAAATGGGGCAAGTCCAACACCGTTGTTCTTTAAATCAAAGTAAATAATACCACTCTTGAATTTACCATTTAATGTATCTTTTATAACACTATATGTTGCGACATCAACTCTCTTCATTGCAGAGGTAACAACAGTGTTTGGTGCCACATAGTTTTGGTCTGAGTCTACACCAATTGCATAAACTCCCTTTTCTTTTGCAGCCTGGATAACACCAAAACCTGTCTGCCCAGCTACCTGGAATACAAAATCTGCACCCTGTGCTATTATAGAAAGGGCTACTTGTTTACCTGATGCTGGGTCATCAAACTTACCAGTATATTTGATTATAACCTTTGCCTTTGGAATCTCTCTCAAAACCCCAGCTTTAAAACCTGCGATGTATCTGTCAACAGGTGGAATCTTCATACCACCAACAACTCCAAATACATTCTTTCCAGTTGTTTTGCCAAACTTAGCCTTCTCGAGCAAAGCTGCTGCAACACCTGCTAAGTAGCCTGCTTGTTCTTCTCTGAACATAGCCGAGGCAACATTAGGAAGATTAGAGATCTCAGAGTCAATAATTAAAAATTTTGTCTTTGGAAACTGCTTTGCAACTGTCACAACTGAATCGTGCATTAGAAAACCAACTGCAATAATTAAATCATAATTAGCTTTTGCAAGTTTTTGTAAATTCGGAATATAGTCTGTCATCTGCTTTGATTGAATGAGAGTTGTTTTGATTTTGAGTTCTTTCTCTGCCTTCTTTAAACCTTCATATGCCGACTGGTTGAAACTTCTGTCATTGACACCACCAACGTCTGTAACAAGCCCTACCTTAAAAACTTTTTGGGATGTAGACCCATTTGCCATGTTCCAAGATACATTTAGACTGAGCAAAAGTGCAGCAATCACAACAAGACTTAACACTGCATATAGCCTTTTCTTCATATTCTTCATAAAAAGCAAACCTCCCTTTTTATTTTTTAGATGTCAGACATCTAACATCTGACATCTGACATTACTATTTTATAATCTTTGTTCAAAAAAGTCAATATGAAAATTTGTAAATTTGTGAATTATAATATAAAAAGCTGCTTTATTGTGTCGCAGCCCCTTGCTACAATCATTGTTTTACATATACAATTCCTTTACTTTCTCGTGAGCCATGTACTCTAAAGTGTCATCTAACTTCTCGAATTCCAAAGCATCAAAAGCATACTTTCTTTCAAGAGCTTTTTCGAGTATATAATCTGCAACATGTGGATTTTTAGGAAGAAGAGGACCGTGCAAATAAGTACCTATAACGTTTTTATAAATTAGCCCCTCAAACCTGTCATTTCCATTATTGCCAAAACCTTTTAGGACCTTGCCAAAAGGTTGATAACCATGATATGTCCTACCACCGTGATTTTCGTAACCTACTACTGTTTTCGGAAAAACATCTAATGTTGTTTCAATGACTATATTCCCAATTAGTCTTTTGTTTTCAGACTTAGTATAAAAGTCCAATATCCCAAGTCCTTTTATTACATTTTGGTTTGCATCAATATAAGCCTCCCCTAAGAGCTGATACCCTCCACAAATTGCAAGCAAGCAAACTCCATCCTCAATAAGACTTTTAAGCAGGTCTTTTAAGTTTAGCAAATGGCTAAACATAATTCCTTGCTCCCTGTCAGAGGCCCCTCCAAGTAGGATTATATCTGCAGTTTTTAAAATGTCTACATTAGAATTGAAGTTATATTCAACTATATTTGCTTTTATACCTCTCCATTCACATCTTTTTTGCAGGGTAATGATATTACCCCTATCACCATATAAATTTAAAGCTTCTGGAAACATATTCACAATGTTTAGCTCCAATTCAATCACCTCATGCTTTTTTTCAAACTCTCTACTAATTTCTTTGTCTTAAACAAAGCTGTATATGTGGGAAGAATGTAAATCTTGTAAGCTTCTTTCAGTGAAATTACTTTTTTTAAATCTTTTTCAAAATCAATAAACTCGAAGTCTTTTAGCTCAAAACTACTGTATTTAACTCTTAGTGCGATATCCTCTTTTCTTTTTCCACCAAAAAATAAAGCCCTAATATTTTTAACTTCATTTAATATGTCAAAATCGGCATCCCAAATCCATGAGACATCTTTCCCATCAGCAGCGTTGTCATTGAGAATAAAAACAATTGCTTTAGGGCAAGGGTCATCTGCTATTACTTTCAGTGTCTCACTCATACCAATTGGATTTTTGACAAGAGATATGACTACTCTTTTATCATACACTTCTATTTCTTCCATGCGGCCAAGTTTGTTTGTAAAAGCCTCAACCCGTTCTTTTATTTTATTTGTCTCTATTCCAAGCAACATAGCCACAGACATTGCTGCACAGACATTGTAAAGGTTATAAATACCTCCTATTTTCCATCTAATATCTTGAATCTTTATACTATTTTCTCTGTCCATAAAGTCAAAAACAAAACTACCACCTTCATACTTTATATTCGTAATCAAAAACCTGCTTTCAGGATTTTTATATCCGCACTGAGAACAAATGTATTTTCCAAGATGTCCAACATTATAAAACGTATATTCAAGCTCGCTATTACAAACTGGGCAAAACCGTGAATCAAGTGTAACATTTGCTAACCTGCTGAGCGCATTTTCATCAACACTATAAAATACCTTTTTTTCTCCGCTGTAACTTGCTAAATTTGGATCATCGGCATTTATAACTGCCAAAGCCCCATTTATATGGCTCAAGATTAGTTCTTTTACTCTGTCAAGTTCACCATACCTGTCAAGCTGGTCTCTAAAAACATTTGTTGTCACAAATATATCCGCTTTTAAATCCTTTGTAACAACAGGAAGTGATCCCTCATCAACCTCAAAACAGGCTATCTCATAGCTTTTTTTGAGGTTATTTATAAACGCACTTATTATCCCATTTACCATGTTAGAACCTTTTAGATTTGAAAGAATGGTTTTGTCAGGACTTATTATCCAGTTTATAAGGTTGTTAGTTGTTGTTTTACCATTTGTACCAGATACAAGTATTTTAAAATTGCACCTTTTGTCAATCTCTTTTAAAATATCTGGGCAGATTTTATAGGCAATCTTGCCAGGTGCACTTGTTGCATCTTTTCTTAAAAGCTTTAGAAAAAATTTTGCTGTAGTTCCTGCAAAAGTGGCTAAATAAAATCTTAAGTTTTTCAATATTTTTCATCCCCTTGTCCACAACTACTTCATAAAGATAAAAAGCAAGGCTTTGCCTTGCTAATTCCATTATTTTCAAGCCCGAGGATGCGCTTTTTGATAAACCTCTCTTAGCTTGATATTCGCAACCTGAAGATATCTTTGAGTAGTTGAAATATCAGCATGCCCAAGCATCTGCTGGACAGCTCTCACATCTGCTCCATTTTCAATTAGATGTGTTGCAAAAGAATGCCTTAATATGTGCGGAGTTATTTCCTTATTTATACCTGCCACATTAGCGTAGAATTTTACAATTTTCCAAAATCCTTGCCTTGTCATCCTTGCCCCATTGAAGTTCAAAAAAAGAGCCTCCTGTTCTTTATTTCTTGCAAGGTATGGTCTTGAGTAGTTCAAGTATTTCTCTACTGCCTCAATTGCATACGAACCAATTGGAATTATCCTATCTCTTTTTTTATTTCTGCATATAATATAGCCATGCTCAAGATTAATGTCAGAAAGATTAAGACTAATTAGTTCACTTACCCTTATACCTGTTGCGTACAAAAGCTCAAGCATTGCCTTGTCCCTTATACCTTTTATATCATCTTCTCGCGGACAACTCAAAAGCTTTTCTACCTCATCTTTTGTCAAAATTTGCGGAGGTGTTCTTTCAAGTTTAGGCGGGTTAATCTCTATTTTCCCTATGTCTACAATGTTCCGGTCCTTTAAAAATTCATAGAATACCTTTAGTGAAACAATTGTTCTTGCTATTGTGCTGTTTGACTTTCCGCTTTTTTGCATATTGATAATATATGTGATTATAGTAGCCTGTGACGTATCTTCAATCTTCATCCCGATGTTATCCAAAAACTCTATGTATTTCTTTATATCTCTCAAATAAGACATAACTGTATTTTGTGAAAATCTCTGTTTTTGGCATAGATGTTCATAAAAAGCCTCTACTATCTTCATCTATTTTCAAATCCCCTCTATACATAAATTCCATTTATAGATCTTAAATCAAATTGCATGCAAACCTCGAAACAAAAGCATCTATCACAACTATGCCACATATTAATAATACCACTATTAGACCTACCACAATATTAAATCTTTTTTCAAATTTGAACAATCTATCCCTAATTAAATAGTTGGTAAATGAGTACAGAATAAGTATAATCAAAAATATTAAAACAATCAATTCTTTTAGTAATATGTAAGTGAAAAAGAAACCTATAGCATGAAACTTGTAGATAGTGAAAAAAGCACCTATTGTTAGCCCAAACACAAATCCTTTTAAAATAATCATGCCTATATTTAAAATTTGCAAGTATTTATTTAAATTTGATAGTCCCCATATTGTAAGATACAATAAAATAGCAAATATCGAAAAAAAGATTACTTTATTCCAGTACAAATTATCTGGAGTTTTCGCACTGTTTATTGAAAGTACTATAAAATTTTTGAGCTCGTCTCTTCGAGCTTGGCTGAGCAAAAAATAGAAATTTATACCAGCAATTACGCCTCCTAAGTAAAGTGTTAAAATAGCAAAAAATAGTAATTTTACTTTTTTCCCCATTTTCTTATTTTTGCTTGCGCTTATTTATAGTAAAATAATATGTCAATTACAAGTCAGTTATTACCTACTAATGAGAAAACATATCCTTTAGATTTAAAATAAAAATAGTTTACACTTTTGTAGAAACCATTTATAATCTTTTTGTCAATCCTTAGCGTTATTTTACCATTATATAACTTCAAAATAGTCTCATCATACTTAAAGAGAACCTTAACCATATATTTGTCTTCTGGTAAAAAAAACTGTTTGCGAAACTCAACTGTCAAAAAAAGAATGAGAAAAACCACTAAAAGCAGCAATATACCTGCTCTTGCTGTTCTGACAAAGTACTTATGCTGAAGGTATCTTTTGTATCTACTTTTTCTCAAAAGTTTCACCTTCCCATAATAGTGTCATCAAGAGCTTTCGCAACAATCTGGCAACTTTTTAAAGCTTCACTAAGCAGATTGCCGTTACTACCAATTTCAATTATTAATGCATATGGTGATATATGCTGGTTATACCTTGCTGCCGAAATATTTATTGGTCTTGTAATCTGCGGGCAAACTTTCATGAGATTCTTCTGAAGATGAACTGCAAAAGTCAGATTCTCTCGCCAAAAAGGATGGTAAAGTCCGAGCTTGTCTGTCCCCACAACAAGCATAACCTTTGCTAACTCCTGCCCAAATGCAACTGTTGAGACTTTTATTTTTTTTGAGCCATCTCCTATTGCGTCCCTGTGCAAATCTATGAAAATCTTTATATCAGGATGTTCTTTTTTATATCTTTCAATTATTTTCAATGACCTTGCATAAGAGCCTTTATATTCAGGATAGTCATTTATGTCCTTGCTGTGATAAACCTTGTAACCATAGTCTTTTTCAAGAATCCTTTTGAGCTCTTCCCCCACTCTAACCACATTGTAGTTAAAATCTAAGGTTCTATCAGTTGTTCCCCGGGTGTAAATAAGATTTTTTGAGGGGTTCTCATAGCTTTCAGTTGTATGTGTGTGATAAATAAGAATTGAGGGTTTTACTTTGCCATAAATCTTAAATTTTGTGTTAAGAAACTTAGTTATATCTATTCTATATTCTGTTTGATTCATAACCTCAATGTTGTAGGAAATAGAGCCATTTGGCCGAATATTCTTTAGATATTTTTGAAACTCTATATTATCATCAGCTTGATTTTCTTCAGATGCTTTAGAATTATCTTGCCTTTCTTGGTCATAATTTATTACAATAGCATCGTCTTCATAAAAACTTTGTTCTTCAAATGTTTGAGTTCTATTGAAAGAAGCAAAAAGTGGATGAGAAAACCTCATCAAATTTTCTATTTTGATTAAATTACTAATATCCGTTTTGCTTGCCAAAAAAGGTGTGTTAAAAATAATTAGTTGCTTAGAATATTTGAAGCAAAGATCTAATAACTCTCTATTTGAAAAAACAAACTTATTTACTAAAAGTTCTATAACCAATAATATGGCAATAAAAACAACATACCAAAATCTTTTCAAATCAATAACCTTCACCATCAATACAAATCTCCTCAAAAGCGTGAGATAAAAACTTTCTTGTAAAATCTCTATTCACATAAAAAAGAATTTATTCCTTCTTGGTAAAAACCTCAATTGACATATCTAAACTGGTCATTCTCTTTCACCTCTGGATGAATTGCCATATTGATACCATCAGCAATTACTGTAGAGATATTCTCAACAATCCTGTCTATGTCTTTGGGAGTGACAAATAAATTTCCATAATATGGAAATATAACCTCTTTGATTAGATTAAACCTATCTTCATCAGGTATGCCCTCAAGAAGCAAGTACAAAGGCGAAGATTTCTCTGTTTCATTTTTAAGTCTTTCAAGTAAAAGGTCTATTGCATCATTTGCGATAATTGCAGCGTCAACAACCATAGGAACACCTATAGCAACAACCGGAACACCCACTGTCTGCTGTGTAATGCCTTTTCTTTCATTGCCAATTCCTGAACCAGGAAAAATGCCAGTGTCTGCTATCTGTATAGCTGTTGAGATTCTTTCTAGTCTGCGTGACGCCAAAGCATCAATGGCAACTATCAAATCAGGATGGATTTTTTGAACAATCCCGTGAATTATCTCGCTTGTTTCAATTCCAGTAATACCCAAAACACCTGGAGAAATGGCACACACAGAACGAATACGCCTGTCTTGGACTTTTTCAGGTACAAATTCAAATAAATGACGCGTAATTAAAACCTTTGAAACAACTTTTGGCCCCAGTGAATCAGGTGTCACGTTCCAGTTACCAAGCCCAACAACAAGAATTGTGCTCTTCTGGGATAATCTTATTAAGCTTTCTAACTCCTCAGCTAATATCTTTGATACCTTTTCTTGCACTTCAAAATCCTCATCACGCAATCCATCTGCTTCAATTGTAATGTAGTTTCCCATGGGCTTTTGCAAAATTGCCTCACCTTTGACTGAGTTTATTTTCACTTTGGTTACCTTTATTTTATCATCAAACTCTTTTCTCTCTTCAACTTCAACACCTTCAATTTCTCTCCCCAAACCTTTTTGAACAATTTCTCTTGTTTCAAGTGCAAGGTCAGTATGAATTTTAAACATCGATCGCTCTCCTTTACAAAAATTTATCCTGAAATATTATTATCAACATTTTTGAAATTATTAAACCTTAAAAACATCTCAAAAGGGAACTGTAGCAAAATGTTTTGCCACAGTTCCCCTTTTTTAAAAAGGGGTTATTGCTTTTCTTTCAAGGCTCTTTCTGCCATCTCTATGGCTTTTCTGACGATGTTACCACAGTCGCGCGATTTTACCTCGCCCCAACCATACTTTGTGACTACATCGTACACTCCAAGTTCTTTTGCTATCTCCATTTTAAGTTCTTCTGACATAACTTTTTGCCTTGCCAAGCCAATAACCCCCTTTGCGGTTTTGTCACCGCAATCTTTAATATACCCCAGTAAACATCTTTTTTATTAATACATTTTCTTACATTGATAAGATACCATTGGGGTCTTTTATTATCTCTAAGATATTTTCTTCCTTACCAGTAATTGCATTAATATAGTCTGCAAAATATTTTCTGTCATATTTTCCCATAAATTCATATGTGAAAACCTCTCTTCCCGACTCAAGTGGAATTATACTCAGTGACACACTCTGAATATCAAAGTTCTTGCTCATAAGTTTCCTTGCTTGTGCTTCAGTTATTATTGGTTTTGGAATCTTCCTGTTGGTATGAGACATATAATATGCTGCTGCGTCAAAGCCAACCACCTGTCCTGTATCAAGCGCTATTCGTACTTTGACCATGTCAGGATATATCTTTACACCATTTTGCTGATAGATATAGTTTATAAGTGCTGTGTTGTCCTGTTTAAGATAAAAAGTATCTACCATATTGGTAAATCCTTTGCTCTTTAAAAATCTCAAAGCATTTTCTTTTGCTCTTGAAACACCAATCTTTGGTGCAGAAGTAGCTCTGTTATCTATCATCCAGATGACTTTGCCACCTTTTTTAGAAACTGCTACTGTAATGGTTCTATCTCTTGCCATTCTGTCAGGGATTATCTCAAAGTTAAAGGTTTTAATCTTATCACCTGAAAGTCCCAAGTAGCTAATCATGTCAGCTCTTTTGATATTCAAAAAATCAAGTGCAATTTTCTTTGCCTCATCCCTATTGATTACACTCTCTGGAAGTCCTCTTGGCACCTGTCTTGCAATATGGTCAGAAAAAGGTCCATCATATATCAGCGTTGGATAGTCTTTAAAACCTGCTTCCACTGCAAGCATACGACTACTTGTGACATTTTGGCTAATCCTTCTAAACCTTGACGTTCCAACTGTTCTGACCTCACCCCATCTGAGTCTGCCCTGGCTTATTTCAATTGCAAGTTCATTTAAGTTTTTACTAAGCTTATCAGCGTAGCTGCGAAGTTTTGCAAGTTGTGCTCTTTGTTCTTTAGTTTCCTTTTTGCCGCTCATAAGTTGTTTAGAAAGTGAAAAACTCAAATCACCCACCTGGGTCAGATACTTTGCTGTTCTCTCAAGTGCAACGTTGTTTTCTATTGGAAGCTGACCAAGGTTTTCCTGGGCAGCAAAGGCGTTTCTCCAAACCTCTGTATATAAAGCTGCTCTTTGTCTGTCATCGTTTGATACTTCAGCCTTTGACAAAAGTGCCTGAATATTTTGAACATACCCCACCATATCAAAAAAGGCCCTATGCCACATATTAGTAAGGTAATTGTGATAGTTTGCTTTACCTCGATACTGATTTACCCCCCAAAGGGCTACAATCACTAAAACTCCAATTACAACTGCCATAATACTCCAAAGTCTCACACTTTTAAGTCTTTCTCTTAATTCCTTATATCCACCTAAAATACTCAAATCAAACTCACCTCTTTAAGTTTTATAAAATTTGAATCTATGGAGTTTAAACCTGTTATTTTGCAAATCTGTGTTTACCAATTACAAGCACAACCTTTCTACTCCATATCCATCTATTTGTAGTCTTTGCAGGATTGTAGTAATAAATGCATCCATTTGTTGGATCCCAACCATTTAGCGCATCTCTTGCAGCTTTTAGAGCAGTAGGTTCAAGCTTTGCATTAATTTGCCCATCTGTTACAGATGTAAAGGCACCAGGTTGGTAAATTACACCACTTATTGTCTTTGGAAAACCCGGATGCTTTGTTCTATTGATTATAACCGCTCCAATTGCTACCTGACCAATATATGGCTCACCTCTTGCCTCACCATTTATAACTCTTGCTAATAAATATAAATCTTTGTTTTGATAATTTGTTGATGCTTGAGTTGCAATGGAATCCTGTCGAACCTCTTTTTCACTTTTTTCAAGGGCTTTTTCGAGTCTTTTTTCAATTTTTTCATCATTTGTTCTTTTAATATCATAAATAAACTTTGCTGAGTAGACACTTAAGAGAAACCCTATTATCAATAAGATGATGAAAATGGTATACTTTTTTAGTAGCTTGCTCACCTTTCCAAAACCCCCAAGTCAAAATTCTTTTTAAAATTATTTTTTGTAAGCTTGTGTTTATTATTCAGCTTTGTGATAAAATAAATTTAAATTAAGTTTTCGATAAAAAAACGAGGTAAGAGAAAACATGAACATTTTGATACTGAGCCTTGATGCCGGTGGTGGACATTTTGCTGCTTCAAACGCATTGAAAACTGCATTTTTGCAAAAAGATCCCCAAGCAAAAGTTGAAATTGTAGACACCCTTAAGATTATAAGTCCAATCTTGGACAAGTTGGCCGTTGGAACATATTTGAAAGCTATTAAAACAGTTCCATTTATATATGGCCTTGTTTATGATTCAACAGACAAAGACCCACCTACACGCTTTAGCAAGGCAATTTATGAAAAATTTTATTTTGCATTTTATAAGCTTTACAACATTATTTCTGAACTAAACCCTGATGTAATAATTGGAACTCATCCGTCACCAATTGATATGGTAAGTCAGCTAAAAAAACGTGGAAACATAAATGTCCCTATCATCAGCATAGTTACAGATTTTACAATACACCCTTATTGGATTAACGAATATGCAGACTATATAATTGTCCATCATGAGAATTTGGTTTATGAAGCGGTTAAAAAAGGAGCTCCAGGAAAAAAAGTAATACCTCTTGGTATTCCCATTAATCCTTCTTTCTCAATAAATTATGAAAAAAAAGAAATCTTATCTGAGTTAAACCTCGAAGATAAGCCAACAATCTTAATTATGGGTGGAAGTTTAGGGCTTGGAAATATTGAGGATATAGTTGAAATGGTTTGCCACATATGTGACGAGAGTTATCAAATAATTGTTGTTACTGGGAAAAACAAAACATTAAAGAAGTCATTGGAGGAAAGAAATTTTGGAAGAAAGGTTGTTGTATTTGGTTTTATCAGTTTTATAGACAAGCTCATGGCAATAAGTGATATCTTGATTACAAAGCCTGGTGGTCTTACCTGTGCTGAAGCACTTTCTTGCAAACTTCCAATGATTTTGATATCACCAATTCCAGGGCAAGAAGAAAGAAATACTTTTTATCTTATAAACAACGGCGCTGCTGCCTATGTAAAAAATATTGAAAGCTTTGATATAGTTTTTAACCAAATAATAAATAACCCTCAAAGGCTTGAACACATGAAACTTGCGTGTTCATTTTTAGCAAAGCCAAGTTCATCAAATGACATTGTGGAATTTATAAAGGGAATGGTGCTTTAAAAGGCCCCATTCCCCTTTCTATAAAAGATTTCTCTTTTTTATTGTGGTTGTGGCAAAAATCTTGCTGGGTTTTGGTTCTCACCGTTGTATAAAATCTCAAAGTGTAAATGTGGTGGGTCCATATATTCTATATTAGAGCTTGTGCCCACCTCACCAATTTTTTGCCCTTGCCTAACTATATCTCCAACTTGGACATATTTTAAATCTCTCAAGTTAAAGTATTTTGAAATATATCCATCGCTGTGGTCAACAACAACATATTTGCCATAAAGAGGGTCTTCACCTAAGTCAATTACAGTACCGTCAAAGCAAGCTTTTACATCGCTACCTTCTTCTGCCTCAATATCAATCCCTGAATGTTCTGTCCATTCATCTAAGGTTTTAGAGTACACAAGTGACTGGTCAGAAAACTCTCTGATTAT
>NZ_APGP01000026.1:0-6080 GCF_000404025.1 Caldicellulosiruptor sp. F32 | reverse complement strand
TGGCTTAATATGTGGGGCAATGCTCAAAAAGGTGCTTTTAAAGAATTAGATGATTTACTCCCCAAATATGCTCCAAAACTATGGAAGCAAGTAAAGCCTGAAGAATGGGACCAGGTAAGGTACAAAGGTAAAATAATTGCTGTGCCAGAAAATTTATTTACTCACTATGTCAACAATGGATTTGCATACAGAGGAGACTGGGCTAGAAAGTTTGGCATCAAGCTTCCTATCAAAGATTGGTACACTTTTGGAAAGTACTTAGAAGGTATAAAGAAAAATCTACCAGGTGTAATTCCTTATGATGTGACAGGAAATTCAAGCAAAGCGTCTGAGTTATTTAGCGGTTGGGTAATATCAAATACGGATGCAGTTGAGCTTCCAATTGACACAGGTGGTCACAAACTATTTTGGGGCAAGTCGTATAAAGATAAATATACTCTCTATTCACCAGTATTTGACAAAACATTTGTAGAATATGCAAAACTTATGAAACAGTGGGCAAGCAAAGGATTCTGGCGCGAAGATGTTCTGAACTTTAAAGGTGATACTACACAGCTGCTATATGAAGGGAAGACCGGTGCTGAAAGAGCTCATCCCGATTCATTTAGTGGTTTGAGGCGCGAAATGGACAAGAGGCAACCTGGTTCTGATTTGCAATTCTTCGCGTTTAGTGATACAAGAAACAACCTTGTAAAACAGCCAATAACCCAGGATGCTATTGCAGTGGGAAGATATAGCAAGTATCCAGACAGGGCATTGATGGTGCTTGAACAAATTAGAACTAATAAAAAGGTTTATAGGCTTTTGCACTATGGGCGTGAAGGTGTAAATTATTGGATTAAAGATGGAAAATATTATATTCCTCCAAACTTTGATGCAAATAAATATGGTTTTTGGACAAATGCATGGGGAACAAGGATAGATGCTTTCGTGCTACCATCATATAATGAATGGGAAGGTCTTAAAGAGTATTATGCAAGATACAATAAAATTGCAAAACCATATCCATATGGAAGACTTGTGCTTGATTTAAAATCAATTCAACCCCAAATTGCAGCATTGTCTAATGTAACAAGCACCTTAGGAACAGCCATAAGTTTTGGAAAGGTAAATGATCCAGTAAAGGCTGTAGAAGAATATAGAGCAAAACTCAAAAGAGCAGGTTATGATAAAGTATTTAAGGAAATTCAACGCCAGCTCTTAGAATTTAAGAAACTTGAAACAGGCAAATAATGGTCCCGGCAGAATCAGCAATTACATTCAAATGGTATTAATTGGTTTTGTAGCGGGACACTTTTAGCGGGTGTTCCGTGCCTATTTTTTTCAACAAAATTGAGACCTTTTCTAAAATTCAGTGTATTTACTCGAAAAAAGCTCTTGAAGTAGAATGAATATATATTCCAGCACTAACTCATTTAATTAGAAATCCAAAAGGGGGTAGAATTAAAGATGTTCAAAAAAATTGCATGTTACATAACCGCAAAGGATTACAATAGTCCTTTTCAGCAAGTAGACAATGTAAAAGAGTGTGAAAAAGTAGCAAAAGAGTCTGTTATAACAATTGAGCCATCCAGTACATTTCAAGAGGTAATAGGCTTTGGTGGAGCACTTACAGAGGCTGCCTCGGTAAATATACTATCACTTTTACCACACCAGCAAGAAGAGATTTTAAGAGGATACTTTGACCCCAAAGATGGGCTTGGCTATAAGCTTTGTAGAATCCACATGAACAGCTGTGATTTTTGTACAGGCAGCTACAGCTGTGATGATGTTGAAGGTGATACCGATCTAAAACATTTTAACATTGAAAGAGACAAAAAGATGGTAATTCCTCTTTTAAAAAGGATAAAAGAATACTGCAAAGACCTCAAAATCCTCGTTTCGCCATGGAGTCCGCCTGCATGGATGAAGACAAATGGTGATATGTGCCATGGTGGAAAGCTAAAAGATGAGTATAAAAAAACATGGGCAAGGTTTTTCTGCAAATTCATAAAAGCATATAAAGAAGAAGGAATTGATATATGGGCTGTAACAGTTCAAAATGAGCCAATGGCAACTCAAGTGTGGGAGTCGTGCATATACACCGCTGAAGAGGAAAGAGATTTTGTGAAGGATTACTTAGGACCAACTCTTGAAGAAGAAGGGCTTTCCCATATAAAAATACTTATATGGGACCACAACAAAGATATCATATATGAGAGAGTAAAAACAATTTTGAGTGACAAAGAAGCTGCTAAGTATGTATGGGGAGTTGCATTCCACTGGTATGGAGGAGACCATTTTGACCAGCTCAAAAAAATAAAAGAAGAGTTTCCTGATGTCAATTTGGTGTTTACCGAAGGTTGTCAGGAAGGTGGGGTGAAGCTTGGTTCCTGGGAGCTTGGTGAAAGGTATGCTCATGAGATAATTGGTGATTTTAACAGCTACACGATTGGATTTATGGATTGGAATATTGTTCTTGACACAGTTGGAGGCCCCAATCATGTTGGAAACTTTTGCGACGCACCGATAATTGTTGATAAAGACCAGAAAAAGATTTACTATCAAAACGCATATTATTATATAGGGCATTTTTCTAAATTCATAAAACCGGGAGCTAAAGTAGTCAAAAGCAGCTGCAATAGTTCAAGACTTGAGGTTTTGGCAGCAAAGAATGGGGATGATACTTTGGCGGTGGTTGTGTTAAATAAAAACCCAGAGGAAATAGAGTTTAATATGGTCATTGAAGATAAAATATTCTGTGGAAACTCCCCAGCAAGGTCTATATCAACTATTGTTCTGGAAAAATAAATTTAAAGTGGGTGGGTGTTGAAAGCCCACCTTTAATTTTGGGAATCAAAGTATATTTGAGGTAAACTCCATCAAAGTCTTAGCATTCTTCACTGCACAGCCATTAACATCGTTGTTAAAATATACGTAAATCTCATTACAAACTTTCGCATATTGCATTATTTCGTTTGCTAAGTCTTTTAGCTGCTGATCTGAATAGCTTGAACTGTAAAGACTCTGTGGGCCGTGCATTCTAATGTAACAAAAATCTGCTGTTACAACTTTTGCCTTGGGGTAGCGTGATGAGTCTGCTATTGTCCAAGCTGCATTCAAACTTTTCAAAATCTCATAAACTTCTTCATCGCACCAGCTTTTATGCCTGAATTCCAAAGCAAATCTGTACTTTTCTTTTCCTCTTAAAAAGTTTATTAGTTTTTGTAAATTTTCTTCGTCTTTCTTAAAGCTTGGAGGAAATTGTAAAAGAATAGGGCCAAGTTTTTCTTTAAGCAGGTCTATCCTATTTTTAAACTTTTCCCATTCTTCATCTACTGCAGAGAGCCTCTTTAAATGTGTTATGGACCGTGGAGCCTTAATGGAGAATATAAAACCTTCTGGAGTACAGTCATACCAGTTTATTATGGTTTTTTCCTGTGGCAGGTGGTAAAAAGATGAGTTCACTTCGGAAGTCGCAAAGTGTTTTGAGTAAAACTCCAGCCTTTTTTCATAAGGCAGAGTGGCAGGATAAAAAATTTCCTTCCAATGAGAATATGACCAGCCAGATGTTCCTATGTAAAGTTTTTTACTCATTTGCTATCCCCTCGATATACGTTAATGCAAAAAGATTTTATTTAAATATTTCCTCATAACTATGATATTTATCTTTTACAATAGTTGCAATTATATTTTCTCGAGTAACTTCAATTGGCTTAATATAATAAGCAGGGACCATTTTATAGCCATTATTAAAATAGGTTTTAGTATAAGGTAAAGTACCATTTTTGACCAGCTGCTCCACAATCTTTACGGTCAAATCAGCAAGCTTTTTGACAGGTTTGTAAACTGTCATGGACTGAAGACCGCTGACTACCCTTTTACAAGCAGGAAGTTCTGCATCCTGCCCAACAACTGGGACTTTACCAGCTAATTTTTTCTCAGCAAGTGCAGAGATAGCCCCCTCGGCAAGAGAATCATTTTCAGCTAAGATAGCATCAATTTTCTTACCAGCCTGAAGAAGCTTTGCAATGTACTCATAGGCGTATTCTTTTTTCCACTTATAGCAGTAATCCTCAAGAAGGATGTGGATTTTCCCTTTTTGGATGTAAGGGTCTAATACCTTTTTATACCCCTGTCGAATCGAAGCAGTGTTGTAGTCCTTAGGATTTCCCAAAATGAATACGTAATTTCCTTGAGGTACCTTTTTTAAAAGATGTTTTGCCATTATTCTACCTACCTCTATGTTGTCAAAGCTCACGTATGCGTCAATATCAGCATTCATAGCAATTCTGTCATAACAAATTACAAGAATGTTTTTTTGTTTTGCAAGCTCTATTGCTCTTTTTGCTCCATCAAAGCTGCTTGGTACAATTATAAGCACATCTATCCCTTTTGCGAGAAGGTATTTTACCTGCTGAAATTGAGTTGAATCATTTTCGTTTGCGTTTGTCCACTCAACTTCAAATCCCTTCTTCTTTGCAGCATCTATTAGATATTTTCTATCAAAAAACCATCTCTCTTCTTTTAGAGTACTCATAGCAAACCCAATTTTGATGGGCGGTCTTTGCTGCTTTTTAGATTTATAAGAATATACATGCCTTGCTAAAACCCAAATAACCCCGATTGATACTACAATCAGTAAAACTATTAATATGACAAAAATCAACCTTTTGTCTCTCGAAAGAATTTTCATTTTTCTTTTGCCTCACTTTTATTTATTTTTGGGAAGATCTCAAAGTTGCAGGAGTTGTGCCTGTGTACTTTTTAAATGCTTTTATAAAATAGTTTGGGTCATCAAATCCTACCTCATATGCTATCTCTTTTATTGGCATATTTGTCTCTTTAAGAAGCTTTTGAGCATGCTCAATTTTTAGCTTTATGAGATATTCTTTAAAGTTTATTCCCATCGACTTTTTAAATATCTTGCTAAAATAATATGGGCTCACATTTAAAAATTTGCTCATCTCCTCTAAGGAGATATTTTTGGTAAAATTCTTATTTATATACTCAACTGCCTGGGAGATTATGCTGTTAGAGCTAAGCGACCTTTTTTGCAAAGAAGTTTCACTTACAATTGCGGCAATGACATCAAGAGATTTTTGGACAATATCTTTTTGTGCATCTTGTGCGGTTATCTCTTTTATAAACCTCTCGACTGCTAACATGAGCTTTGGGTTTTCCTTGATATTGGCCTCAATCAAGAGCTGGATTACAAACAAAATGACTTTGTATTTTGCTTGATTTGAGCCATAAGCCTCAATATATTTTTTAATAAGCTCGGAAATCTGGTCTTGAACCTGAGAAAAACCTGAAGTTTTTAAAAGTACATTCAAGATTTTCTTTTCAAGAAGCTCTAAGTCTAAATAAAGGTCTGTTATCTCATTATCACTTTCGCTGATTAGATTGCTGTAGCTTTCATAAAATGCGTCTTCAAAGTCTTCATATAGGTTGGAAAGACTGCTAATTCCAACTTCTATATCGCTATCTACCTTAGCCTTAGCAATTTTGAGTATTCTGTCTTTTAGAGCATTTTTATAGTCTGGGTCTTCTGAGGTAAAAATGCATAGGAGAGAATTTGCAGATAAAAACGATATAACGCATCTGTGTGAAAATGCTGATTTTAGTTCGTTTTTTACATCATTCAACAAATCAATACTGTTTATCGCATTCTGTTGGGATATTTTAACAATTGCAACAAATCCACTTTTAAGACTTTGAACATCGAGAATTTGTTCAAGCTGTTTTATACTGAAATCCGAAAAAAGCTTGCCATTGAGCAGCAAAAAAGCAAACCCGTTTTCAATTATGCTTTGCATAGCTTTTATCTTCTTTTTTCTCTCTATCTCTTCTAACTGCTTTGAAAGAATCTTGTCTATTTCATCAAATGCTTTTCTTGTCACATCCACAATATCAGCAATTGAATAAGGTTTTAGAATATAAGAATATGCTCCGAGTTCAACAGATTTTCTTGCATATTCAAATCTGTCATGTGCAGATATTATTACAAAAAGTGGCAAAAATTCTTTTTTTATCTTTCTATATTCCTCCATTACCTCTATACCACTCATGTCAGGCATTTGAATGTCTATAAAGACAAG
>NZ_APGP01000025.1:0-21661 GCF_000404025.1 Caldicellulosiruptor sp. F32 | reverse complement strand
TAAAGGGGACAGACAAAGGATTTTAGAGATTCTAAACAAATATGAACCAATAGTACTTGATACAGTACCACTTACATTAGAGGAGATATTCATCTATGAGATGGGAGGGATTGGATATGAGGTTAAAGATATCATTCTTTAATAAAAGCATTTTCCTGTCAGACCTAAAAAGATATAGCTGGATAGGTTTACTGTACTTTCTTGGACTTTTTACAAATCCGCTTTTAATTATTCTGTTTGATATACCAAATATTTTGAAATATAAAGATTTCAAGATTTCATCATCAGTTTTAAATTATTGGAGTTATACAGGACTTTTGACATTTTTGGCTGGTATGCTTACGTCAATTTTGATTTTTAGCTATCTTCACTCGAAGGAAGCCTCTGATTCTATTCACAGTCTTCCAGTAAAAAGAGAAACTCTGTATTTTTCTCATGTATTTTCTGGCTGTTTTATACTACTTATTCCTATTATATTAAATACTGCTATTATTTTGGGCTTGGTAATCAGATTTAAAGATTTCTTTGTGTTTGGAACAGAAGAGGTTTTTTCATGGGGGCTTTATATAACTTTGTACTGTATGCTGTTTTTTACAGTTACAACCTTTTGTGCAAGCATAACGGGTTCAATAGCTGTTCAAGGATTTTTAACAATTGTTTTGTTAAATCTACCTGTATTTTTATACGTAACAGGAGTTTCAAACCTTTATGGCTTGGTTTTTGGATATTATGCAGAAACAAACTCTCAGCTTATTGACAAATTAGCACCACTTGGAAGAATCTTTGGTGGCGGCAGTATGCCTAAAATGGGTTTTGTAGAAAAGATAGTTTATATTTCTCTAGTAATTATTTTTTTCATACTTGGTGCAATCTTTTATAGACTTCGCAAAAGCGAAAAAGCAGGAGAGTCTATTGTTTTTAAACCTTTTGAGTATATATTCAAATATGGAGCTGCGTTTTGCGGGATGCTTTTTGTTGGTTCTTATTCTACTCCGCTTGCTCAAGGTAAACTTTGGAGTATTCTTCTCAGCTATTTTATTGGTTCGTTTGTTTGTTATTTAGTTGCTGAAATGATCTTGAACAAGAGATTTAATGTCTTCAACAGAAAGCTATTTCAATATGTATATTTTTTGATAGCAATGATAGCAATAATTGGAATTGTTAAATTAGACGTTTTTGGCTTTGAAAGGTATGTACCAAAACCAAATGAGGTGAAAGCTGTGATTTTTAAAGATGACACTTTTCTATCGTCATATAATTTTTCAACATATAAAATTGACAATAAATTTTTCAATCGTGATATCATCAATAATACTATAAGACTTCATGAGTATATTACAAAAAATAAAAGACAGGTTTTGGCATCAGCAAATCAACCTTTTTCGTGGACTTCTAATTTGTACATCAAGTACTATCTCAAAGATGGCAAAGAAATTGAGAGACAATATGTAGTTGATAGATACTCTTTATCAAAGTATTTAAAACCGATTTATGAAAATAGAAACTATAAGCAGCACATAAATCCATTATTTAAAGTAAGGCAAACAAATGTAAAGTCAATTGTACTTACTAAAAGAGGTTCAGAAAGGCAATTCAACATTAAAGAAGAAGATATTCAAAAGTTTCTAACCATCCTAAAAGAAGAGTTTTCCAATACTAAGTATGAAGAGCTTGTTTTCACTACAAAGGAGCCTTGGGGGTATATTACAATAAATCTTAAAAATGTAATTTACAGAGGTTATAATACATTTGCAAGTCACTTAGATGTACCTTTTTCAAAGTCATACTCAAAACTCGAAAAGTGGCTTTCTGAAAGAGGTTACATAAAATATGCCCGTGTCATGCCAGATGAGATAGCATATGCTGCGATTGGGAAAGTGAGCAGTCCAGAAAAAGTAAGAAATAGTGTACCTGAAAAGCTTGCTCAAAAAGCCTTTAAAAAGGCTACAGATAAAAGCTTAATTGAAAAATACCTTCGCAATTATGAAAATCCATATATATGGCACAGTTACAAAAGTAATGGTAAACAGCTTTATTATATCATCTTTTTTGACAGAGCTAATCATATCTATGACTGGGGGTTATTAAAATCACTGTAAAAAAATAACTTGAAGTTTTTCCAGGCAAGTATAAAGCTTCATCCCCTCCATGGTTGATTCTCAAAAGGAACGTAGTTATCCTCATCAACATCAAACAAATACACATAAGTCCAAGCTTTCAAAATGTCACCTTTCTCAAGCACAACCTCAATCTCTTTTCTTTTGTAAAGCTCACCTTCATCCTCAAATTCATCTATCTTTTTCAAGGTGCTTGGGTCAATTTGGTAAACCTCACCCAGCACCTTTGAGTTTTCTTTTGGTACTATCGCTGGGTACCAGCTTACCTTGTAAAGCCCAAAGCCTTCTAAAATGGCTTTTCCTATAAATTTACAGCCTTTGAGCAAATAGTTGTGGCTGTTATGAGAAAGAAGGCTGCCATAGACAAAAAGGTACATTTGTAAATATCCCCCTTTTTAATTTTAAAATTTTGCCAGCGGCTTTTCTCTGTGTTCAGGAATCATCCTGAGCAATCTCACAGGAATCTTCATTGCAAAGACAGTACTTTAGTTTATATCCAAAATAGTTGTACTTATCAGCCCAGTCGCACATCATATCTAAGATAGGTAGTACTTCTTTTCCTTTTTCGGTTATTGTATACTCAACCTTAATAGGTACTTCAGGATAGACCTTTCTCTCAACAAGTCCATGCTCTTCAAGCTCACGAAGTTGTTTTGTCAAAATTCTGTGAGTAATATCAGGGATTAAGTGTTGCAGCTGAGCAAATCTTAGTGTTCCATATTCACCTAAATACCACAAAATAAGTGGTTTCCATTTCCCGCCTATTACCTCAAATGCAACTTCTATCTCACATGTTGCTTCCTTGACTTTTTGCTTTTGAGCCATATCAAAAACACCTTCCTTTAGTATCATCTATGATACTTTATATCCAAAAAGTGCACTCTTGTAAACGTTGACAAGAATATTATACTAAACTTAAAAGGAATTTTGGCTCTGAGTTTTGAAATTATATTTTGGAGGGATAAAAACCATGGAAAATTTAGTGTTTAACTACTTTATGCCGACAAAAATTCTCTTTGGTCCAGGAAGTTTAAACAGGCTCAGAGACGAGAATTTGCCTGGCAAAAAGGCTTTGATTGTCATATCAGCAGGTACCTCTATGAAAAAGTATGGATACTTGGACAGGTTAATTTCTATCTTAAAAGAAAAAGGAATAGACTATGTTGTATTTGACAAGATTTTGCCAAATCCAATTAAAAAACATGTTATGGAAGGGGCAAGATTAGCAAAAGAAGAAGGCTGTGACTTTGTAATTGGTCTTGGTGGTGGAAGCAGTATAGATTCTGCAAAAAGCATTGCTCTTATGGCAAAACACGAGGGTGATTACTGGGACTATATTGTCGGTGGGACAGGCAAAGGAAAAGTACCAACAAACGGTGCACTTCCAATTGTTGCAATAACCACAACAGCTGGAACTGGAACAGAGGCTGACCCTTGGACTGTTATAACAAATGAAGAAACAAACGAAAAAATAGGCTATGGCAATCAGTACACATTTCCGACGCTTTCTGTGGTTGATCCAGAGCTTATGTTAAGTGTGCCACCGCACCTTACTGCATACCAAGGGTTTGATGCTTTCTTCCATGCGGTTGAAGGGTATATAGCAAAGATTGCAACTCCAGTAAGTGATATGTTTGCACTCAAAAGTGTTGAGCTTATAGCAAAATACTTGCCGCTTTGCGTGAAAGACGGTAGCAACTTGGAGGCAAGAACATATGTTGCACTTGCAAACACGTTGGCAGGATTTGTTGAGTCGACTTCCAGCTGTACATCAGAGCACTCAATGGAACATGCGCTTTCTGCTTTTCATCCAGATTTACCTCATGGTGCAGGGCTTATAATGCTATCTGAAGCATACCATACATTCTTTGCCTCAAAAGTGCCTCAAAGGTATATCCAGCTTGCAAGAGCAATGGGCATCGATGTTGACGGCTTGCCAGAGGATGAAAGACCATTTGCATTTGTCAAGGCAATGAAAAAGCTTCAGGAAGAGTGCGGTGTTGGGAATTTGAAGATGTCTGACTATGGAATTAAAGAGGATGAAATTGAAAAGCTTGCTGACAACGCAGTAAAAACAATGGGCGGACTTTTTGAGGTTGACCCGTATAAGCTTTCTTTTGAAAAGACAGTAGAAATTATGAGAAAGGCGTATAAATAAATTAAATAAATGTTTACAATAATTATAAATCGAATCCAAAAAATACAAAAGGAGCTATTCGGCAACAAATCTGAATAGCTCCTTTTATTCTAAAGTCTATTAATGAAGAATAAAAAAACATCATTGTTTGCTCGATATGATATTAGAACACAGTAACAAAAAGTTATCCTCAATTCATGAGATTACTCCTTACTTTTTTTATTTGTTCAATTTCTAATCCTGTTACCTTAGCTATAAAATTATCATCTGCTCCTGCAAGTATCATATTTTTCACTATGTTCATAAGAGTTTCTTTTGAACCTTTTTCGATTCCCTGCTTTATTCCTTCTTCGATTCCTTCCTCATATCCTTTTTCTTTTCCTTTTTCTTCAGCTTGTTTATAGTATTCTTGAATCAGTTGTTGAACATTGAATATAAAATCACCCACATCATCCACCCCCTCTTCTTCTACTTTTTTTTAAAAGATCATCAATCATATTTTTCATTTGATCTATTACCTGAGGTCGTACAATTCTCAACAGCCATGAACAAAATACCTTAAGCTGCTCCTGAGGTAGCCCCCTTATGTATTCAGATACTTCATTCAGCTTTTTCACAAATTCTTCTGCATATCGCTTCGACTTTTCTAAATACAGTATACTGCTCAAAAGGTCTAACCGGCCTTTGAGTTTTTCTTCATCAAGTTTATTTACGTCTACTAACCAGTAGTTGAATATATCATCCTTAAATATATCATACCCTCTTATTATATGTCGAGGAACACTCCAGTTCTTTTTACCATTATAAAGCACAATAGGAATTATCGGGGGTAAAAGTTCCTCCTTATTTTCTTCCATATGCCTTTTCCATATTAAATTCATATATTCAAATAGTCTTATTGGCATACTTTCATCTACTGTTGATTGAGCCTCGATCAAAACATAAAAATAGATATCTGTTTCCTCTAATTTTGCCTTATAAATGACATCTGCTTCCTTTTCTAAGAACTCGTCTTTAATAAAGCTCCTGTCTACAAACTCCAAACTCTCTGGATCTATTTTATCTACCCAGTCCCTGTCTAAATGATCTTTTAAAAAATTTAAAAATACATCCTTAAATTGTAAAACTCTTTTAAAAGTTAAGTCATACTGGTTGTGTGGAACTTTTTGTGTCATTATTTTACTCCCTATCCTTCCTTTTTTATATTAAAACTTCGTTGTCGAAAAATTTTTAATTATCTTGATTTTTAATTTAATTATACCATAAAACTTAATTGATTTCACAAAAAACAATTTCATTTTAAACAAGACTACAGCATGACAAAAAACAATAAAAAGACATAGCCAGCTTGCGCAAAGCAGTTGGCTATGTCCTTTTTTTATTACTTAGTCTTCCTCTAATATCTTCCACAAAGGTTTGTTCTTTTTCTTCAAAACCACATCATCATCTTTCAGCTGCAGCGGCATGACAGATACAACAATGTGCTTGTGTTTTAAAAGCTCTTTTTCTATAAACAGCCACGTATGATTGTGCAAAATCTTTTGCCACCAGCGCTGTACAGTAAATTTGGGTATGATGACTGTTATCATGTCCCCCTTTTGATAGTTGTACTCTTCTGACTTTATATACTCTAAAAGCGGTTCTAATATTTTTCTATAAGGTGAATACCTTATTACAAGCGGAATAGAGCAATTGAGCATTTTATACCTTTCTTGTAGCTTTTTTGCCTGCTCCTCATTTATTGATACATTGAAAGCAATTACATTGTCTGAGATTGTTTTTGCAAATCTAAGAGCACGGATGCTTGCCTTATTTAAACTTTCAATCGGTACAATAACTCTGTTTCTGTAGATGTTATGATCAACATCCAATAGTTCTTTGTCTGCAGGTGTTACTCTCAGCTGATCTGCGACGGCAATATAATGAAGCTTTACCTTTATCATTGCAAAGACAAGTAGAGGAATTAAAAGAACAACAATCCACGCACCTTCTTTGAATTTAGTTATTGCAATTATAATGACAACAACAAATGTTGTGAGTGCACCAAATCCGTTTATAAATGCTTTTATGTGCCAATGACTACCTTTGTTCTTAAGCCATCTTACAAACATGCCTGATTGAGATAGTGTGAATGATATAAAGACGCCGACTGCATAAAGACCAATGAGCGCTGTTACGTTACCATTAAATGCTACAATCAAAAGTGCAGATACCAGAGCAAGGATGATAATTCCATTTGAATAGCTAAGTTTATCACCTTTGAGGCTCAGCTGCCTTGGCACAAATTCTTCTTTTGCCATGACAGCAACAAGCATCGGAAAGCCAGAAAATGCAGTGTTTGCAGCAAAAACAAGGATTATAAAGGTTGTTGCAGCAACAACATAATACATAAAGCTTTTTCCAAATATTTCTTGTGCCATCAAAACAAGCATAGCACCTTCAGTAGGAACTATATGATAGTGTGTTGCCAAAAGTGTTGTTCCGCCAAACAGAACGAGAATTACTAACGACAATAAAAGCAAAACAGTTTTAGCATGTTTTGTTGCCGGGTCTTTAAAGTTTGGAACAGCATTTGATACAGCCTCAATTCCAGTTAAAGCTGTGCACCCGCTTGCAAATGCCTTCAAAAGCAAAACGAGAGTAACAGGATGGGGGGAATAATTTACCTTTGGCTCTGGCGGAACATATCCCACCCTTAGTTTTATATACCCAGCTATGATTAAAACTAAGATTGAAAACATAAAAGCATAAGCAGGTATCCCAAATATTCTGGATGATTCTCTTATTCCCCGAAGGTTTCCAATCATCAAAAATAGGACTAAAAAGAGACATAAAGCGATCTTATAAGGCTTTAAAAATTCAAGCGCGGTCACAATCTGGTCAACACCTGAGGAGATAGAAACTGCCACTGTCAAGATGTAGTCAACTGACAAAGATGCTCCCGCCACAATGCCTGCCAAAACGCCAAGGTTGTCCTTCGCGACAATGAAAGCACCGCCACCATTTGGATAGTTTTCAATAGTTTGTCTGTAAGAAAGCATTAAAATAAAAAGAAGTATTATGATTGCGGATGTTACAACAGATATTTCTTTAAAAGCGAGAAATCCTATTGCAGGCAAAAGGACATACAAAATTTCTTGTCCAGCGTATGCAACAGACGATATAGCATCGCTTGACAAAATTGGCAATCCCCATAAAACACCATATTTTTCTGTCTTCTCTGCTTCATTTGGCAAAGGCTTTCCTATAAGGATTCTCTTTAGTTTTTCAAACAAGCCAAAACTCCCCCTCTGAGTAGTTGATTTAAGTAATTTTCACATGATTACAAAATTATATTCCCCTAAAAGTTTTAATTCAATTGTTATTTTGATGTTTTATAGATAGTAAAATATATAGGTTGTAGAGATTATGCACTAAAAATTGAGCTAACTGAAAAATAGCTCAAGTGGTTTATTTTTCTGAGACTTTTAAAATTTAAGCCAAAAAAAGGCAATAAAAATATGCACAAAACTGAGAGTAACAAGTTGTAGGAAATACATAATGAAGTGAAAATATAAGTTTTTTCGGCAGAACTTTTATTTGATCTACTTTCATTATTTTCATCCTAATTTAAAAAACATTCACACACCACGCTATCCTACTTGTTAAATTTTTACAAAAACTTAACAAGAATATTTTTCTTTGCTAAAATGAAAAACAAGGCATATTTGCAAAGGAGGAGAGAAGTTCGTTGAGAAAGAGCAAAAGTCTCACATATAAAATATTGAGCGAATGGATAACTTTTCGCAAAAGAATGATATTGGAAGCATTTGTAGTGGGTATTTTCGCAGGAGCCGGGGTTACCTTATTCAGATACATATTAGAAAAACTTTCTGAGGTTGTGAAAAATATTTACGATATCCTAAATACAAGAAATTTTTGGATTTTAGGCTGGGCAATTGTTTTAACTATTGTAGCTTATCTCAGTGGGGTAATTTTAAAAAGAGAGCCCATGGTAAGTGGAAGTGGAATACCTCAAGTAAGTGGTATAGTGAAGGGATTGTTAAAAGTTTACTGGTTTAAAATACTTTTGTATAAATTTTTGGGAGGAGTGTTGTGTATAGGAAGTGGACTGTCTTTAGGACGAGAAGGTCCTTCGATTCAATTAGGAGCAGCGATAGGACAAGGAATAAGCAGATTTTTGAAACGATTTAGGGTTGAAGAAAAATATCTTATTACATGTGGTGCAAGTGCAGGCCTTTCAGCTGCATTTAATGCACCCTTGGCTGGAGTTGTCTTTGCACTTGAAGAATTACATAAAAACTTTTCACCGCTTGTTTTAGTTTCGACAATGATTTCATCGCTTACAGCAGATTTTGTTTCTTCAAGCTTTTTTGGATTAAAACCTCTCTTCGATTTTAGTTATCTTACACTTATTCCACTTAATAAGTATCCTTACCTAATAGTGCTTGGAATAATAATGGGATTTATTGGTTTTGCTTTTAACACAGTGCTATTAAAGACTCAAGAAATATATAAAAAAACAAAACTGAGTACAGAGATTAAGCTTTTAATACCATTTTTACTTTCTATTTTTGTTGGTTTATTCATTCCAGATGCCTTAGGTGGGGGAGAAAATGTAATCAGGTCTCTGAATAATTCTAAGTATGGGCTGTTTTTTACTTTAACTTTGTTAGTGGTTAAATTTTTGTTTACCATGATCAGTTATGGTTCTGGCGCTCCAGGTGGTATTTTTATGCCACTTCTTCTAATTGGGACTTTAGTAGGGAACATTTATGGAATTTGTGCAAGCAAGTTCTTTCATTTAAACCCCAGCTTCATTAAGGACTTTGCTATTATAGCAATGGCAGGCAATTTTGCAGCAATTGTAAAAGCACCAATAACAGGAGCATTGTTAGTTACAGAAATGACAGGTTCTTTTAGACATTTATTAGCACTGAGCACAGTTTCTATCTTGGCATATTTAACTTCGGAGATATTAAAAAACAAACCGATTTATGAAGTATTGCTGGAGCGTTTACTTGAAAATGGCTATGTGAAAGTAGAAAGAGATGAAGAGAACAAAATATTATTTGAAGTACCTGTTGGTGTTGGCTCTGCAATTGATGGGAAAAGAATAAAAGATATTGAGTGGCCATCTGATTGTTTGTTAGTAAGCATCAGAAGAGGTTCTTCAGAATTAATACCAAGAGGTGAAACTAAGATTTTAGCTGGGGATTATTTAGTTGTTCTGACAAATGAAAATAAATTTTTAGATTTAAACGAAGAACTATCTATCATGGCCGCACAACCGACAAAGCTTCGAGACAAAAAGTGGTAATGATTTAAATGCTGATAAAAAGACCTATTCATGGTCATGACTACAGATCAATGTGAAAGGTTAAATCAAATTTTTCCACCAAAATTATTGTTTTTTTCAACTTGAAAAAGTAAGAATAATGTCGGAAAATAAAGACGAAGGATAAAAATTAAATACTTAGGTGGTGAAAAAATATGACTGAAAATCCTTTTACAAATTATTTGAAATCCCCAGAGATAAAAGATGTCACTATCAAAGACCCATTCTGGGGAAGGTATGTAGATCTCGTTCGTGATGTAGTTGTACCATATCAGTGGGAAATTTTGAACGACTTAGTTGATATTCCTGTCAAGAGCCATGCAATAAAAAATTTCAAGATAGCAGCGGGTCTTGAAGATGGGGAATTTGAGGGATTTGTTTTTCAAGATAGCGATGTTGCAAAGTGGCTTGAAGCAGCATCATATGTTCTTGAAAAGTATCCAAATCCTGATTTGGAGAAAAAGGTTGATGAGGTCATTGATATAATTAAAAAGGCTCAGTGGGAAGATGGGTATTTGAATACATATTTTACCATCAAGGAAAAGGGCAAAAGATGGACAAATTTAGAAGAGTGCCATGAACTTTACACTGCAGGACATATGATTGAAGCTGGTGTTGCTCACTTTAAAGCAACTGGAAAGACTAAGCTTTTAGATATTGTTTGCAAGCTTGCAGACCATATCTATAGCGTGTTTGGAAAAGAAGAGGGTAAGATCAGAGGCTACGATGGACATCCCGAGATAGAGCTTGCTCTTGTAAAGCTATATGAGGTAACAAACAATAGTAAATACCTTGAACTTGCAAAGTTTTTTATTGATGAGAGAGGACAAGAACCATACTACTTCGATATAGAATGGGAAAAAAGAGGCAAAAAAGAGCATTGGCAAGGATTTAAAGGACTTGGAAGAGAGTATTTGCAAGCACACAAACCTGTTCGAGAGCAAAGAGAAGCTGTGGGACATGCTGTCAGAGCAGTTTACCTTTATTCTGGCATGGCCGATGTTGCTCATTATACAAAAGATAAAGAGCTCTATGAGGTATGTGAAGCCCTATTTGATGATATAAGAAATAGAAAGATGTACATTACAGGTGCAATTGGTTCATCTGCGCATGGTGAGGCATTTACATTTGAATACGATTTGCCAAATGCTGCTGCGTATGCTGAGACTTGCGCATCTGTAGGGCTTGTATTTTTTGCCCATCGGATGAATAGAATAAAACCACACCGCAAGTACTACGATGTTGTAGAAAGAGCTCTTTATAACACTATAATAGGAGCTATGTCACAAGATGGCAAAAAGTATTTTTATGTTAACCCTCTTGAAGTATTTCCAAAAGAAGTAGAAAAAAGGTTTGACAGACACCATGTAAAACCAGAACGTCAACCTTGGTTTGGCTGTGCTTGCTGTCCACCAAATGTGGCAAGACTATTGGCTTCTATTGGTAAGTATATTTATTTGTACAATAACAATGAGATATATGTAAACTTGTATATTGGCAGTGAGGCTGAATTTCCAATTAATAACCAAAAAGCAAAAATCGTACAAAATTCAAGCTATCCATTTAATGATGAGGTCAATTTTAAAATAATTACTGATGGAGAAGTGTATTTTACTCTTAATTTGAGAATTCCAAGCTGGTGTGATAAGTTTGAAATCAGAATCAATGGAGAGCTTTTGACTGGTTTTAATTTAAAAGATGGCTATGTTTCAATAACACGTGGCTGGAAATCAAATGATAGGATAGAGATTATACTTCCAACTCAGCTGAAAAGAGCATATTCAAATCCTCTTGTGAGAGAAAATATTGGCAAAGTTGCAATAGTAAAAGGTCCTGTTGTTTTTTGCATTGAAGAGGCAGACAATGGGGATAATCTTCATTTAGTTTCTGTTGATAGAAATAGCAGTTTGGAGCTCCAGTTTGATGAAAAATTGCTAAATGGAATTTACGTAGTTTATGCACACGGTTACAAAATTAGGAGAGACGATTTTGAAGATCAACTTTATAAAACTGATTTTGAGGTCAGATATCAACCTACGAAGGTGAAATTTATCCCATATTTTGCATGGGGAAATAGAGGAAAAGGAGAAATGAGAGTGTGGGTGTATGAGAAATAGAGAATTAAATAGTTTTTTGTAAATAGAATGTGTGATAAAATATTGTGAAAAATGGAATGAGAAAAAGGAAGAGGTCTTAAGAATGCTAATTAATAAGGTTCTATTCTACCTTTTTTCTACTTCTTTTGCCTTAGGATTGTTAGACAAAATCATAGGAGATAAATTCAAACTTGCTTCAAAAGCCGAAGAAGGCTTTGTGATTATGGCAAAGGCAATATTTTCAATGACGGGAATACTTTATCTGTATCCATTTTTGAGCTTTATATTGATAAATCCTTCAAGATTTTTGGCAAGGCTATTTCAAAGCGATGGAGCAGTGTTGATATCCTGTATTTTACCTATAGATATGGGTGGGTATCATATTTCCAGTGAGGTTTCAAAAGATGAAACATCAAAATTGATAGGTGGTATTTTATTGAGCTCTACTTTGGGGGCAAGTATAGGTTTTACATATCCTGTTGCGTTTGGAATACTAAAGAAAGAATACAGGGATGAGTTTATTAGAGGCAGCCTTATAGGAATTATATGTATTCCCGCAGGTATTCTTTTGACATCTATTTTTTACGGGTTTGACGTTTTAAAAGTTTTCAGACTAATATTCTTTGTCATAGCAATTGTGATTATATTAGCTTTTGGAATTGCTAAAGAATGGTTCATTTTAATAAATTTGATGAAAATTTTGGGCAGGGCAATGAACATCTTGAATTTAATTGGTCTTATATTTTTAGGTTTTCACATTCTAACCGGCAGAGCAATTTTACCTTACAAAACTGCTTTAGATGAGAGCATAAAACTGCCTTTGAAAATGGCAATTTTAATAGCTGGAAGCTATGTATTTTTCTCAATTGTTTATAATGTGTTAATAAAATATTCTGGTTTTGTTAGAAAATACCTAACGTTAAATCAACAGGGGATAGAAGGAATGATGATACTTTTGATAAATTGTGTTCCCACACTTTATCTTTATGAGAAGATGGATTCTAAGTCAAGAGTTATAAATGCAGCATTGAGTATTACAACTGCTTCTGTTGTGGGCCCACAATTAGGATTCTTAGGTGCAGTTGCACCTTCATATATATCAATTTTCCTCTTTAATAAGCTTATAAGTGGTCTTCTTGCTATAGGGGGGACAGTTTTGTATCTGAGATATAAAAGCAAACAGCTATATAAAATATGAAAATCCCTAACTCCGTCGGAGTATAGGAATGCTTTTTCTTCTATTCACATTAACACCAACTGAAGGTCGGCTTTTATAATTATTCTTTTGTTTTTTTTCTGAATAATCTTCAAAATACTTTCCTTCTACAATCCTTACAAACTGCTGAAAAGAAATTTTATCTGAAATAGTGAACCTTGGAAGCTCGTATGGGCTACTGTTTGATGTTACGTACCCTTTTTTTGTTGTAAAAGCAAGCTTATAATTAAAGGATTTTAAAATCTCAATTATTACTTCATTATATCCACCAAACGTGTATGCAAAATAAGGTGATTGAACTACCATCTGACCATTTATAAAATCAAAGAGAATGTCAAGCATGCTGTACTGCAAAAGTGCAGGTTTGCCATTTACAATTTTATGCATATCATATGTGTGAGAGCCAAACTCAAACACATCAGAGTATTTTACCATGTCTTCTAAATTAAGGTATTCAAATTCATCAGGTCTATTTGACTTGTCTATAACAGTTTTTCCAATTACAAAGATACAAGCTTTAAAACCATATCTTTTTAAATTTGGGTATGCCAATGTGACATTGTTTTTGTATCCGTCATCCATTGTGATTACTACAGAATTTTTTGGTGGTGTATACTCGCCTTTTAAAAATCTATATAGCTCATCCATTGTCAATGTCTTAAAGTTTTTTCTATGAAGATAATCCATTTGGATTTCAAAATTTTCAATAGAGGTGACTGTACTATGGTTGCATTTTACAGCTTCTTCTTTGTCTTTGTAAAAGTAATGATAAACCAGTACTGGTATTTTGATTTCTTCTCGTTGAGCAGAAACGTAAATTGGAAACAATAATATTAAGGAAATTGCAACTATTGTTAATACTGCGATGAAATATTTTGTCTTTTGCATTATAAAATTTCACCTTCTTTTGCAGCAAGTCTTTCTCCCAAAAGACACAACATTATTTGATTATAAGGGTAGTTTGTGTGAATATAATTAAAAGAATGTTACAGAAATTTGGGAAGAGAGTTTATCGAAATACAGAAAAATAAAGGAGACTGCCGCATTTTGACAGCCTCCTTCGCAAATCTCATTTTTTCCAAATTTATATTTTTACTTTATTTTAATTGCTGAATCTTAGTTGCAAAGCCTTCCAAAAGTTTTAAGATGCTTGACAAGTCAGGTTGTACATTTTGCCGTTTTATCATGCTTTCATTTATTTGCAAAAACTTTACATCATTTCCAGTTGTAATATTGGTTATCTCAATTCTTGAAGAAACACCACTGTTGTTTGCAGGCATGTTTTTAATTATAATCTTTACAATTTTATTTGTCTTTTGGTCTAAATAAAAGCTTACTTTGTAGTCATCCAATTTTAATAAGTTCACTGATGAAGTGATTGCACTTTCAATCTGTTTTGTAATTTGAGCTCCGCTAATTGAAGCAGGGTCTACATTTAAAGATTTTAAAGCTTGCTTTTCTTCATCTGTCAATGTTTTGAGATATAAATCTATCATTGGCGAAAACTGGGAGAGGATTGTTCTTGTACTTGAAAGCAAAAGATCTTTTGCTGCAGGCTCTATAACTTTGCCAGGCAAAGTTGTTGTCAGCACATAGCAGTCAACGTTTTTGCCAAAAGCTAAAGTTTTTGTCCTATAAGCACCTTTTACAATAGAAGGTGTCTGTGAACTGAGATAGTTCAAAACTGTTTGATTGAACTTATTTAGGTTTTGAGAAAGTGGTGTGTCTAACATATTAATTGAGAGCCACAAACTTGCAGGGAAGCTGGTTTCTATATATTTATTGTCTTTTGTATCCAGGATATAAACCTTTTGACCATTTACATAAGTTGTTGAAGTTGAATTTCCTTTTTTGGCTTGAACAAAGAATTTTTTGTTTTTCCTATCTGCAGATATTTTGTGGCTACTTGTATTATTTACCAGAACATTTACACCAAAGCCTATTGATTTTTGACCGTTGGAGGTAGTGATGATGTCACACGAAATTGGAAGATCAGGATTCAAAAGCTTGGTAAGTTCAGTTTTAAAAGCTTTTTCTAAAGGATTTGATGAGGATTGTTGAGTTTGGGCTGCTGGTACAAAGGGCGCTGAAATGAAAAGGATAAAACTCATTATTGTTAATAAGGCAAATAATTTTTTGAAACTTTTCATTCTTTCTCACCTCCAGATTTAATTTTTCTCGGAGTATTAACACTTTCTATATAAAATTATATCACTCTTTTTTAAAAAGTGACCATTCGTTTTGTTTTTCCGCTCTTTCAGTTCTTCTATCTTTTTCCTATAAAACAACTTTGTGTAAAAATAATTTGAGTGGAATGTATGCTTAAATTGTATATATACAACTTTTTTTATCCTCTCTCTTTTGTTCTTTTTGCATATATGCTACTATATTTTTAAAGAAACATGTATGCACAAGCAAAAGGGGAAAAGGGGGATTTTTATGGCAAAGTTCAGTATAGGAATTGATTTTGGGACACAGTCAGGAAGAGCAGTGCTTGTTAATGTTGAGACAGGTGAAGAGGTTGCAACAAGTGTGAAAGAGTACACTCATGGAGTCATGGACGAGAGCTTGCCAGATGGTACAAAACTTCCTCATGACTGGGCACTTCAACATCCACAGGATTATATAGAGGTTTTGGCAACAACCGTTCCAGATGTCTTGAAAAAAGCAGGTGTTTCCAAAGACGATGTGATTGGAATAGGAATTGACTTTACAGCCTGCACTATGCTTCCTATCAAAAAGGATGGGACACCGCTTTGTGAGCTTCCCAAGTTCAAGTCAAATCCTCATGCCTATGTTAAGTTGTGGAAACACCATGCTGCTCAAAAATATGCAAATAGGCTAAACCAAATAGCCCAAGAAAGAGGGGAGAAGTTTTTACAAAGATATGGCGGAAAGATTTCATCCGAATGGCTATTCCCCAAAATCATGCAGATTTTAGAAGAAGCACCAGAGGTTTATGAAGAGGCAGACAGATTCATTGAGGCTGCTGACTGGATTGTAATGAAGATGACAGGGGTTGAGAAGAGGAACTCATGCACAGCAGGATATAAAGCTATCTGGAGCAAGAGGGAAGGATATCCTTCAAAAGAGTTTTTCAAAGCACTTCATCCAAGACTTGAGAATGTTGTTGATGAAAAGCTATCCCGCGACATATATCCTATTGGCCAGAAAGCTGGTGAGCTCACACAAGAGATGGCAAAGCTAATGGGCTTAAATCCTGGAACAGCTGTTGCAATTGCAAATGTGGATGCGCATGTTTCAGTTCCTGCTGTTGGGATTACTGATATTGGTAAGATGCTGATGATAATCGGAACATCTACATGCCACATGCTTTTGTGGAATGAAGAGAAGATGGTCCCAGGCATCTGCGGGTATGTCGAAGATGGAATTTTACCTGGCTTTTATGGGTATGAGGCAGGTCAGAGCTGTGTTGGAGACCATTTTGAATGGTTTGTTGAAAACTGCGTGCCAGCGCATTACTTTGAAGAAGCAAAGCAAAAAGGATTAAATATCTACCAGCTTCTAAAAGAAAAAGCAAAAGCATTAAAACCTGGTCAAAGCGGTCTTTTGGCGCTTGACTGGTGGAATGGTAACAGGTCAATTCTGGTTGATGCAGACCTCACTGGTATGATGCTTGGCATGACCTTAACTACAAAGCCAGAGGAGATGTACAGGGCACTGATTGAGGCAACAGCGTACGGCACAAAGATAATAATTGACAACTTCAATGAGCATGGCATTGAGGTAAGAGAGCTTTATGCGTGTGGTGGCATTGCTGAAAAAGACGAGCTTTTGATGCAGATTTATGCTGATGTGACAGGACTTGAGATAAAGGTATCAGCATCACCTCAGACGCCAGCACTCGGCTCTGCAATGTTTGGTGCAGTTGCTGCAGGAAAAGAAAAAGGTGGTTATGACAGCATATTTGAGGCTGCAAAGAAGATGGCAAAGTTAAAAGACTATTCTTACAAGCCAAATCCAAAAAATCATGAGATTTACAAAAAGCTCTACAGAGAATACAGAATTCTTCACGACTACTTTGGCAGTGGAGCAAATGATGTGATGAAGAGGCTAAAAGAGATAAAAGAAGAAGTTTCGAGGATGTAAAGCTTTTAGGTTTTTTAACTTTTCAAACACAGGCTACCCATTTTTAAAAAGCTTTTCGGACTTTTTGAAGGGTAGCCTGCGAGTTAAATAATGGTATTGATTTAAAATTTTTTAAGTGGTATGATAAAAATAAACTTGTATGGACAAGATGATGATAAAATGAGCAAAACCAAATATGAGATTATAAAAGATTTTATTATTGAAGGAATTAACTCTGGCAAGTTCAAAGAGGGCGAGAAGATTTATTCAGAAAATATGCTTGCAAGAAAGTTCAAAGTTTCTCGTCACACGGTAAGAAGAGCTATAATGGAACTTGAGTTTGAAGGACTCCTTGTGTCTCAAAAGGGGAGAGGTACGTTTGTTGCAAAGAAAAGTGCTGACAGCTCTAAATGCATTGCTGTTCTGACAACATTTATATCAGACTACATCTTTCCCCTGATTATAAGAGGAATTGAAAAGGTGATAGCACATGAAGGGTACGGGCTTTTGCTATTTTCAACCGACAACAGCTACGAATTTGAAAGATATCACTTAGAGAGCATAATAAACAATCCAAACATAGACGCTGTCATAATAGAGCCGACAAAAAGTGCCTTGCCTTCTAAAAATCAAGACCTTTACAGAAAACTTATACAAAAAGAGATTCCTGTAATTTTCATCAACACTATTTTACAAGACATAGCACAAAACTACATAATAACCAAAGACCAGTCAGCAGTTTATAAGCTTACCCAGAGTCTTATAAAAAGTGGGTGCAAAAAGCTTCTTGGCATTTTCAAAGGAGACGATTTGCAGGGGATAAAAAGGTATAGTGGGTTTGAAAAGGCATGCAAGGAGGCACAGGCAGAGTTTGATGCAATCTTTTTTACAAGTGAGGAGTACAATTTTGTTCATAACAGAGCAGCTGAAATCATCTCAAGAGAAAGATTTGATGCTGCTGTTTGTTACAACGACAAGATTGCCCTTCCTCTTTGTGTAAAGCTAAAAGAAATGGGATTTAGAATTCCTCAAGATATATCGGTTACTGGATATGACAACTCACTTCTTTCTACACTGACAGAAATAAAACTCACAACAGTTGAACACCCAAAAGAAAAGCTTGGCGAGATGGCAGCAAAAGCAGCACTATCTATGATAAAGAAGAGCAGAACTGGTGTCAAGGAAGAGGTTGAATGTGAGATAATCTTCAGAAATTCAACAAAAGGAGGATTTTAAAAATGCTTGAAAGCTTAAAAGAACTTGTTTGCAAATACAATTTATATCTTCCAAAATATGGTCTTGTTACATGGACATCCGGAAATGTGTCAGCTCGCGACCCTGACACAAACCTTGTTGTTATAAAACCATCAGGTGTGATGTACGACGATTTGACACCTGATAAGATGGTAGTTGTTGACATGGACGGAAATATTGTTGAAGGGAATTTAAAACCTTCAACAGACACTCTCACACATCTTTATGTATACAAGCACATGCCACATATAAATGCAGTGGTGCACACACATTCTAACTATGCAACGGCGTTTGCAGCACTGGGCCAGCCAATAAAAGTGTATTTGACAGCAATTGCCGATGAGTTTGGCTGTGAGATTCCATGCGGACCGTATGCTCAGATTGGTGGTGAAGACATAGGCAAGGTAATAGTTGAGTATATAGGAGAAAGTCCGGCAATTCTTCTTCAAAACCATGGAGTATTTACAATAGGAAGGACTGTTGATGAGGCAGTAAAAGCGGCTGTTATGGTAGAAGATGTTGCAAAAACAGTGTTTATTGCAAAGATGATGGGCGAGCCTATCGAGATTCCACCTGAAGAGGTAAAAAGAGCTCATGAGAGATACGTGACAAAATATGGACAAAAATGAGCATATTTTTAAATCAAACCCCCAGCACAAAAAGGTTTTATTATACAAAGCACAAGGCTGCCGTTAATTTGGCAGCCTTGCTTTATTTTATATTCCAAATACCTCTTTTACAACCTCTTTTAACTCTTCATCACTTATTGATGTATTTCTTCCATTTTCATATTGACCATCTACCCATTCTTTGACCTTCTGAACCCTTGGGTCTTTTTTGTCAACCTGAATGTCAATACCGCTGTCTTTAAAATACCTGTTTATCCAGATTACAATTCCTGCAATACCTGAGTATGCATCTATAATAACCTTTGGTGGTCTTCCCAAGATTTTACCTGTATCAAATATATTGTAGATTTCCTCATCCTTCATGAGCCCGTCTGCATGAATTCCAGCCCGTGTTGCGTTAAAGTTGTCACCAACAAAAGGCGTCATTGGCGGAATTTCATAGCCTATTTCTTTTTTGAAATAGTCGGCAATCTCAGATATCACAGCAACATTCATACCATCTGCACTGCCTCTTATCTGAATATATTCCATCACCATTGCCTCTAATGGTGTGTTGCCGGTTCGCTCACCTATTCCCAAAAGAGATGTGTTTACCATTGAGGCACCATAAAGCCATGCCATTGTTGAGTTTATGACTGCCTTGTAAAAATCGTTATGGCCATGCCATTCAAGCCACTCAGATGGCACCTCACCATAGTTTACAATCCCATAGATTATTTGAGGCACGCTTCTTGGAAGAGCCACCCCCGGTATTGGTGAGCCAAGCCCCAGCGTGTCACAGGCTCTGATTTTCACAGGCATATTTGCCTCTTTTGAAAGCTTCATAAGCTCATTTATAAACGGCAGGACAAACCCGTAAAAGTCTGCGCGTGTGATGTCTTCAAAATGGCAGCGTGGTATAATTCCTGCCTCTAAAGCTGCTGACACAATCTCTAAGTACTGTTTCATTGCCTGGCTTCGTGTCATCTTGAGCTTCTTAAAAATGTGATAGTCCGAGCATGAAACCAGAATTCCTGTTTCCTTGATACCAAGGCTCTTTACAATCTCAAAATCCTCTTTTTTTGCGCGAATCCAAGCAGTGACTTTTGGGAAATCATAACCCTTTTCCAAACACTTTAAAACTGCTTCCTTGTCCTGCTTTGAGTACACAAAAAACTCTGTGTGAAGAATAACGCCACTTCCATTGTCAAGCTCATGCAAGTAGTCATAAATCCTACAGATTTGCTCAACAGTGTAGGGTGAGCGTGACTGTTGGCCGTCTCTGAAAGTTGTGTCGGTAATATAAAGTTTTTCTGGCACGTTCATGGGCACAATCCTGTGGTTGAAAACAAGCCTTGGTACTTCATTGTAAGGATAGATGTTCCTGAAAAGATTTGGCTCTTCAACATCCCTGAACTGATACTCAATCTCAAGAATGTGAGTTTTTGGATTAAATTTAACATTCATAAAAACAAACCTCCCTTTCAAAGCTTCGGGGGTTAGCTGACGGGTTCGGGCAGAAAGGGATATTTGCCCTACAAGGCAAGATGCCTTGATTCACCCCGAAAAAGTGGGTCCCCCCTATCCTGTGGATTTTGCCACAGGAATTCAGCTTTTTTGTTTTTATTTTTTATTATGATTTTTATCATACCAGAAAAGCGGCAGTTTGGCAAGAAAGAATGTCTATACCTTTACAAGCTCATACTCCAAACTTCCAAGCCCAATCTCTTGAGCATGCTTTAGTGCAACTCTCCAGTCTGTGTCAGGATGAACGCTCTTGAACCTGTCAATCTTGCCGTCAACCTCAATGTGTTTTGCTGTTTCAAACACAGACCCAGCTGGTGTGAATGCAGAGCTATTTACAAGGTCAACACATGCCTTATCCAAAGCAACAGGGTCAAATGACGCAGCTATGCCGATATCTGGTGCAATAGGAATATCATTGTGTGACCAGCAGTCACAGTCAGGTGATATGTTCATTATAAAGTTTACATGAAAATGAGGCTTGTCTTTGAGCACCGCATATGCATACTCAGCAATCTTTTCGCTTGCAATTGATGCAGCCTCATCCCACTTGACTGTTGCTGCGCCAAACTGACACACTGCAACGCACTGACCACATCCAACACATTTTTCATAGTCAATGACCGCTTTTTTCTTCTCACTCAAAGTTATAGCAAACTGCGCACAGCTTTTGACGCACATTCCGCAGCCAACACATTTTGATGTCTTTATAACCGGCTTTGAGGATGAATGCATAAAAAGCTTTCCACCACGCGAGCCAGAACCCATCCCGATATTTTTGATAGCACCACCAAACCCTGTCATCTCATGACCTTTAAAGTGGTTCATTGAGATTATAATATCAGCATCTGCAATGGCAGAGCCAATCTTTGCTTTTTGAGTATGTTTAAGGTTCACCTCAATCTCTCTGTACTCTGTTCCTTTGAGCCCATCTGCGATGATTACATGACAGCCAAGTACAAGCGGGTTAAACCCATTTTCATACGCAGCTTCTAAGTGGTCCAGAGCATTGCTTCTTCTTCCCGTGTAAAGTGTGTTCGCATCTGTTACAAAAGGCTTGCCACCAAGGCTTTTAATGAGTTTTACAATCCTTGCGACATAGTTTGGTCTTATATACGCAAGGTTTCCTGGTTCTCCAAAGTGGACCTTGATAGCAACAAACTTGTTTTTAAAATCGATTGTTTCAATCCCTGCCTTTTTCACAAGATTTTCAAGCTTGTCGAGCATATTATACCCTGGTTTGGTTTTAAAGTCTGTGAAATAAACCTTTGATGCAGCCATG
>NZ_APGP01000024.1:0-856 GCF_000404025.1 Caldicellulosiruptor sp. F32 | reverse complement strand
TTCTTGGCTCAAGTTCTTTAATATTTTCCTTAAAATGTAGTTTTTTGTGGATTTAAAAGGTTCAACATATGTTTGTGTACATTTCTAATTTCATATCTATATTTTTCCTTTTTTGTTCCTCTCCAAAATATACTCTCCAAGTAGTTTTCTGCATAATAAATCTTACTTATGATAGTTTAGTACATTCATGCCCTCAACTTATTTTTTCAATTCTCATTTACCTTTCTCATCCTCATTAGTAGATACATGTCTGATTACAACGACAACCATTTATATAGTATCATTTGAACTATACATTAGCAACCATTTTTCAATGGTATCAATTCTCGTTTTAAAATTATGCATTTCTTGATTCGCAGAATAACGTCCTTTAACCTTAAGAAAATATGCGTGCAAAAAGTAATCGCATTCTCATATGTTAGCACGAAAATAGATTGCAATCAAAAATAATTTTGAACGTTAACAATAGAATATATTCGATCATTCAACCAGAAAAAGGCAATAATAAACTAACCAATGCTAAAAGGCATCAGCTGGAAATCTTATAAATTTAATCAAAATTTAAACTGATTGAGGCACTATAACTTCTAAACCCAACTTTTTAGCCTCATTGATAAGTCGTTTAACACGTATCGTTTCTTGTTTCTTCCGAACTTCATAAAAAACTTTTTCATCATAGTCAGTGCCATTCTTAAGCATATTATAGATTATAACCAGTAATTTTCTAGCAAGAGCTACTATTGCTTTCTTTGTCCCTCGGCGCTGCTTTACTTTCCAATACCATGTAGCAAGGTATGAATCTCTTACGCGAGTTAGACTCCATGCAACTTCACACAATATCCTCTTGATATAGGTA
>NZ_APGP01000023.1:0-13245 GCF_000404025.1 Caldicellulosiruptor sp. F32 | reverse complement strand
GCTCTCTCCCTCTTCTAATGAGTACACTTTACAATCTACATCTTTTAAAAGATTTAAAACCTCGGGCAGGCCACAAAAAACCCCATCTCTCCTTGCAAAAATCTCAGCCTTCACAACTGCATCTTCTCTTTTGAGATACCTTAACACTTCCAGTGTTTTTATAAAATAAATGTCAGTAGTTAATCCCATCTTTATTTCATCATGCTGTGCTGAGAAAAAAAGTCTCCTTTTATCTGTTTTGAGCTTTTCAACATCTTCAAGTTTGTTTATTCTCATGGACCTGCCTCACTTCCTTTAGGATATTTTTTGAAAATCTCAAATTCCTCGTCTATTACATTTGCTTCTATTAAAAGTTCTTTGTCCTTCAATATTTCCTCTGTCTTTCCAATTTTTAGAATCTTATGATCAGGTGACATAACAATCATAAAATCAGCAAGTAGTAAAAGCACATCAAAATGGTGGGTTGAAAGAATGATTGTCTTTCCAGCATTTTTCAGCTCGCTTAAAACTTTTGCAATGAACCTTATACTCTTTGGATCAAGATCGTTTGTTGGCTCATCTAAAATAAGAATATCAGGATTGTTTACAAGGATTGATGCAAGTGCTACCTTTTTCTTTTCACCACCGCTTAAAACAAGTATATCACTTTGTAATAAATTCTCAATCCCAAAAAGTTTTGCGATCTCCAAAACCCTCTTTTCTATTTCTTTCTCATCGGCTATGTACTGCCTTGGTCCAAATGCAATTTCATCAAACACATTAAGATTAAAAAGCTGTAGGTCAGTATCTTGAAACAAATAGCCAACCTTCTTGTAAAATCCTTCTTTGAACAGCTTTTCAAAAGTGGATTTGTCAAGCTTTTTGTCAAAAAAATAAAGTTCACCTTCAAAGTTAAGTTCTACCCCTGCAAGAATCTTCATAAGCGTGGTCTTGCCACTGCCGTTGCAGCCAATGAGTGCGTATGACTTTCCTTTTTTTATTTCAAAATTTAGGTTATCAAGAATAATTTTATTGTTAATTTTATAGGTCAAATTCTTTGTCGAATAAACGTTCATATCAATATCCTCTCCAAAATTGCTAATATTGATGCCATTAAAAGCGTGAGAATTTCACCTATTCCCATTTTGAATTTATATGTTGTAGAAACACTTTTATTTTTAGAACTATATCCTCGTGTTTTCATTGCAATAAGTGTATTTTCTGAGACATACATACTCTTTACCATTATAACCTTGAGCATTTGTTTCACAAATACCATTTTATTGGAAGTTTTACCTACTGTCCTTGTCTTTTTTGCAAATAGAATCTGGGTGATTGTTGTAATGAGAATAAAAATATTTCTCAGTGTAAGCTCCACAAGCCACATAAACTCTCTCAATCCCTTAAAAAAAGAAAAAGGCTTAAAAAGCCTATCGATTTTTGAGTTGAAGATTATAACCTCACCTATCATAATTATAATACCCACTTTTAAGCTCTGTAAAACAGTGGTAATGAAATTTTTAGTCAACACCGTATAAGGAATACCTATTGCAAACGTCAAAAGCGGTACAAAAACCCACGAAGAAATTAACAATGCTTTTAAATCTGCTTTTGAAATAAGAGCAATAATAACAATTAATACAAATGACAGCGTCAGAAAACGCAAACTTTGTGATGTAGCAACTAAAAAACTAAACCAAATCAAGAATATAAGCTTTGCCCATTCATCAATTTTTGAAAAAAGACTTTTATTTGGTTTAAAGAACCACTGCGAAAGCTTTAAATACTCAGAAATAGATTTTTGTACGTAGCTTTCTTTTTCAACACCTATTGCAAAGGTATCTTCGCTCTTTAAAAACTCTGGTAACACTTTATAACTACTTCCTTTCAGCCATTACGAATTTCAAGATATAAAATAGTGCAAATATAACCACAATTCCAATTACTGCAGACAAGATATATCCTATATAATCATTGTGAATAAACTTTACTGTGTAACCGTCAAACAAATCAAATTTGTATATATCAGCATACTTTTTTATTCCTTCTGGCACAAACCCTAGCATCTTTTTTATCTCCTCTTGAGTCCACTCTCCAAAAGTAGGGTTTTGAGTCAAAAGCCCAATGGGGGTCAAAAAAGCAAGTGCCAAGAGGATTATAAAAATCTTATTTATATTGTTTATATATTTCTTTTCTTTCATTTTAACTCACTCACCTCTTTTTTCTTCAGCTTTAATTGTAGCAAAATTTTTTAAAGGTGAATAGAGCAGAATTGTCAGTACTGCCTCAACTAGCGCTACAACCAAAAGGTGTGGTATCATCATTGCAGGAATGGTCGTCTTTAAATCATACATGAAATACAAAGGCTTTCCTGCTTTTGTAAATAAAAGTGGTTGAAGGCCAAGCTCAATGGCTGTCAAAAGCGCTGCAATGTTCATTGAGAAATAAGACGAGATAAATATTCGAACCTTCTCATTTTTGAGACCTAATTTTTCCAAAAGTTTGCTTATAAGAACCGCAGTTAAAGGTATTGCCACTGCCATGTTAAATATATTTGTCCCAAGCGCCAAAATTCCACCGTCTCTGAAAAGTAGTGCTTGAATAATCAAAACAATGCTTGAGGCAACTGTTGAAGCCATTGGCCCAAACAAAAATGTTATAAGTGGTATTCCGGTTATGTGAGCAGAGCTTCCTCCAACAACAGGGAAATTAAACATCATGACAATAAATGTAAAAGCTGATGCCACAGATAGTTGAATATAGGTCTTTTCATCTGCCTGTTTTCTAAATTTGTTAAAAGCATAACCTACTGCAGCTGCTGATACCGCATAAAATGTTGCACACGTCTGAGGACTTAAATAACCATCTGGGATATGCAAATTAAATCACCCTCCTTTAAACTTGAATTTAATTTAATAAATTCAAAAATTAGCCTGTAGAAAACAATAAAAGCCCACTCCAGGTTTCTTCAAACCCTTCGTGGGCTTTTTTATGCTCTTATTACAGGCATGTAAAAACACCATATTTTTACACTATCTTTTTCTTCTTTGGGAGCAGAGAAAACTGTGTTTTTAATTTTATCATATTTCATACAAAAAGTAAAGCAAATATCTTTTCTTGAATTAGTGCACACATGCTTGACAACCCCAAAGGTTGATAATAAAATTAATGAAAATAACTTTAACAAAAGGGGATGTGGTAGATTGTTCAGAGAGGTCATACGTACTATTTCGCCATATATCCCTGGAAAACCAATCTCTGAAGTAAAAAGAGAACTGGGACTTGAAAAGGTTATAAAGCTTGCCTCAAATGAAAATCCATTAGGACCTTCTGAAAATGTCAAAAAAGCAATAAAAGAAAGTTTGGACGACTTAAGCTTATACCCTGACGGAAACTGTACAGAGCTAAAGCTAAAGCTTGCAAAAAAGCTAAATGTAAAGCCTACTCAGATAATATTTGGTGCTGGTTCTGACGAAATTACTCAGCTTATAGCCAGCATATTTATTAATCCCGGCGATAATTCAATAATGGCAAGACCTTCTTTCCCAAGATACGAAACTGTGACCAAAGTGATGGGCGGTATTCCCATTGAGATTCCTCTAAAAAACTATACTCATGACCTTGAGGAATTTTCCAAACATATAAATGAAAGGACAAGAGTAATATGGATTTGCAACCCCAACAATCCAACAGGTACAATTGTCAAAAAAGATGAGCTTTACAACTTCATCAAATCTGTACCATCTGAAATTGCAGTTGTTGTTGACCAAGCTTACAAAGAATACATCGACGACCCAGAATATCCAGATGCTATCCACTGGCTTGATGAGTTTAAAAACTTGATTGTACTTCAGACATTCTCAAAGATTTATGGTCTTGCATCACTCAGAATTGGTTATGCTATAGCTTCAGAAGAAATAATTGAAAAGCTAAACAGGGTAAGACCACCTTTTAACGTCAATCATGTAGCTCAGATTGCTGCAATTGCTGCACTCGATGACCAAGAACATATAGAGAAGGCTAAGGAGCTTAACAAAAAGTCACTCGAATTTTTCTACAAAAGTTTTGAGGAAATGAAACTTCCATATATTAAGTCTTACGGCAACTTTGTAATGGTAGATGTAACAAAAGATGCTGTTGAGGTGTTTAAAAAGCTCCTTTTAAAAGGTATAATTGTAAGACCAGGGGATATTTTTGACATGCCCACATATATTAGAGTAACAACAGGACTGGAGAGTGATAACATGGAATTTATAAAGGCTTTGAAAGAAGTTCTGTAAAAAGCAAAGGTTTGCAGAACGGTAGAATGGAGATAAAGGATAATGAATTACATTGTAGGATGGGGGTATGTAACGTGATTATTGTTATGAAAAAAGATTGCAAAGAATCAGAAATTGAAGAGGTTGTAAAGCTAATCACATCACTTGGGCTTCGCCCACACATCTCTCAAGGTATTGAAAGAACTGTAATTGGTGTTATTGGTGATGAGAGAATACTTTCAGATGTACCAGTTGAACTTCTTCCTGGAGTTGATAGGATAATACCAATCTTAGAGAGCTACAAACTCGCAAGCAGGACATTCAAGAGCGAGCCAACAGTTATAAAAATTAAAGACGTTGAAATTGGTGGAAATACGTTAACACTTATTGGCGGTCCTTGTGCAATTGAAAGCTATGAGCAGATGTTTGAAGTTGCTGAAAAGATTAAAAAAAGCGGAGCAAAAATACTAAGAGGTGGAGCTTACAAGCCCAGAACATCTCCATATTCGTTCCAGGGTCTTGAAGAAGAAGGTTTGAAGATATTAAAGGAGGCAGCAACAAGATATGACCTTTTGGTTATAACAGAAGTTATAAGTGAAAATGCTGTTGACAAAGCATACGATTATGTAGATATCTTTCAGATTGGTGCAAGAAATATGCAAAATTTTAATTTACTAAAATATGTAGGAAGACAAGATAAACCTGTGCTTTTAAAGCGTGGTCTTGCTGCAACAATTGAAGAGTGGTTAAATGCTGCTGAGTACATTTTGAACGAAGGAAATCCTAATGTCATACTTTGCGAAAGAGGAATTAGAACTTTTGAGACAGCGACAAGAAATACGCTTGACATATCTGCAATACCAGTTGTGAAGGAAAAGAGCCACTTGCCAATTATTGTGGACCCGAGCCATGCAGCTGGAAAAGCAAAGTATGTTCCAGCACTCTCAAAAGCAGCAATTGCAGCAGGTGCTGATGGGCTTATGATTGAAGTGCATCCAAATCCAAAGCAGGCTCTATCTGATGGTCCACAGTCGATTACACCTGATGAATTCGATAAACTTGTAAAAGAAATATCTCAAATTGCTAAATCAATCGGAAAGAGTGTATGAGAAGATGAGAAATAAGATTTTGGTGGTTGGGCTTGGCTTGATTGGTGGTTCACTTGCCAAGGCATTTAACAAATGCGGATTTGAAGTCCACGCACATGATATAAATCAAAATTCAATTGAAAAGGCAATAAAAGAAGGTATTGTAAAAGAGAAAATAGAGGATTTAGAAGATGTAGAAGATGAATATGCCTTTAGTTTCATATGTGTGCCTGTATTGGAAAGTATTGGTGTTTTAGAAAAACTATCGTCAAAGATAAAAAAAGGAATTATCACAGATGTTGGCAGCACAAAAGCTCAGATTTGTGAGTTTGCTTTGAAAAATAGAATTTCTAACTTTATTGGCGGTCATCCAATGGCTGGTACAGAAAAAATAGGATATGAGTACTCTTTTGAGACTCTCTTTAAAGGTGCTTACTATTTTATAACACCGCTTGATATAAATGAAAAAACCAATGTTCAGAAATTAAAAGATCTTTTGAACATAATCGGGTGCAGAGTTGAGGAAATTGACTATAGCCTTCATGATACAATAACAGGAGTAATTTCTCACCTTCCTCACATTGTGTCTGCTGCGCTTGTGAATATGTTAAATGAAAATAGCATCTTTTGCAAATTTGCTGGAGGGGGTTTTAAAGACATCACCCGTATCTCCTCCTCCAGCCCTAAGATGTGGGCAGATATATCCTTTTCAAACAAAAAGGTTTTGCTTGAACTGATAGATAAGTATATAGACTTATTGATAAACTTTAAATCAAATCTTGAAAGTGACAACTACAACGATATTTACTCATACTTTGAACAAGCAAAATCAATAAGAGATAAGATTGTGAGTGATAGTAAATGAATGTAAAAATTGAAGGCAGAAGAAAGATAAGAGCAAAAGTCGCTATACCATCTGACAAATCTATTTCACATAGAAGTATAATGATTGGAAGCTTAGCAAGAGGAACAACCGAGATAGAAAACTTTTTGTTTGCTGAGGACTGTTTAAGCACAATAAACTGCTTCAAAAAACTTGGCGCTGAGATAGAAATAAAAAATGACAAAGTTATTGTAAAAGGAAAAAATTATAGTTTATACGTCCCTCAACAGGTATTAGATTGCGGTAATTCTGGAACAACTACAAGATTGCTACTTGGGATTTTGTCAACTCAAGAGTTTGAGGCAGTTTTAGATGGCGACAGTTCTCTTCGAAAAAGACCTATGAAAAGAGTAACACAGCCCTTGAGCCAGATGGGTGCAAGCTTTGAATTTTTAGAAAAAGAGGATTGTCTTCCAATAAAGGTAAAAGGCAAAAAGAATTTAAAACCCATTGATTACACATTGCCAGTTTCAAGTGCACAGGTAAAATCAGCACTTATTTTTGCAGCTTTGAAAGCAGAAGGGAAAAGCGTTATAAAAGAGCTACCTATGTCAAGAGACCACACAGAACTTATGTTAAAATCTGCCGGAGCAGATATTGCTACTTGTTTTGAAAATGGTTTTTACAAGATAGAGGTTATGCCAAGCAATTTAGAGGCGCTTAAGATAAAAGTTCCTTCGGATATATCTTCTGCTGCATTTTTTATTGTGCTTGCTCTTATATGTGAAGATAGTGAAGTAATAATCGAGAATTGCATTTTAAACCCTACGCGGACAGGTATAATTGATATTCTAAAACAAATGGGTGCTGACATTGAAATTGGGAACGTTGAGATTCAAAACGGTGAGCTTGTTGGAACAATTGTTGCAAGAAGTAGCAATTTAAAAGGGGTTGTGGTTGACAAAAATGATATTCCCCGGATTATAGATGAGATACCAATCTTGGCTGTTGCTGCAGCTTTTGCTGATGGAAAGACCATTATAGACAATGCTTCAGAGCTCAGGGTCAAGGAAAGTGATAGGATAAAAACAACTCTTGAAATGTTAAGAAATTTTGGAGCTGAATGTTATGAGCTTGAAAATGGATTAGAAATTGTTGGTTCAAGAGATAATCTAAAAGCTGGCATTGTTAATTCATACAACGACCACAGAATTGCCATGGCAGCATCTATTTTGGCATGTGCAGTTGAGGGAGAAAGCACAATTTTAAATGCAGAGTGTGCATCAATATCCTTCCCCAACTTTTATGAGATTCTTCTTGGGCACAGCAAAAAGGTATAAAATGTTCTTTGCCTTTTCACTGTGCCCTTTTTCATTTTATTTATTTATTTTATTTAACAAGGCTTTTATTTTGTTTATAAACCCTAAAAACACAACGCCTGGCTCTTCAAGCTCAGAGAACCATCTTTTTACCCATTCCAGCGAAATATACCCTGTATAATTATCCTTGATTAACAAATTAATAGCTTTATCGATTGGAACATTACCTTCTCCAATCATCTTAAACACAAGTTTACCATTTTCTATTTTTGAATCTTTTACATGAACATGTTTTATATACTCCTTTAAATTACTATATGTGTACCCTACATCTTCATTAAAAAATCTATACGGATGATGAATATCCCAAACAACTCCAACATTCTGATATGGCACCTTTTCAAGCAAAGCTGCAAGCTTTTGAGAATTTGCCCAAATGCCATTTGTTTCAATCAAAACATCAACATCATAACTTTTTGCTATCTCACACAGCATGCATAGCATCTCTTTTACAAATTCCTCATCTACATTTTCCCCTGGTGTTATCCACTCATCTCCCAAGACTCTTATGTATTTGCAGCCAAGCTCTTTTGCTAACCTCATATGTTTTTCCGCTGCCTCAATCGTGGCATCTTTGGCTTTTTTGTCAAAGAGATAACAAGATGTTGATATACAAGAAATCTCCAGATTTAGGTCATCTAATCTCTTTTTTGTCAACCTCAAATTATCACCAGTAAAAGGAGATGCTCTATAAACCTCAAGCTCATCACATATCCCTCTAAGTTCAATTCCATCATATCCAAAGTCTTTAGCAGTTGCAATTATCTCATCCCAGGTAAAATTTGGGCACCCAACAGTTGAAAAACTAATCTTCATTTAAAGTTTAATCCTCCCCAAAAAAGTGCTGTTTTTAATATTTTACACTATTGTTTTTGATATGAAAAGCAAAGCTTATTTTCTTATTGACATTTGAATTTGAAGAAATTTATAATTAAACTAAAGTCATTTTTTAGGAGTGAAATATATTGAAGGACATCTTTATAGACGATTTCCAATATGTGGTAGATGAATTGCTAATAAGAAACAAAAGTATACTTGATAGCCTCACAAAATTTGCCGAATCCGCAGCGAGGGTCAACAGGAGTATAGTCAAGTCTGTCACAAACTGTGGATGTATAAGAATAAATGCTAAAAAACAAGAGATTCCAATAGATGTGAGCTTGAAAGAGGCAAAGAAGTATTTAAAGACTCATGTAGAAGGTCAGCTTTGTGAAAACTGCAGAGACTTGATTGAAAAAGAGATTGGAAGTACACTATTTTATTTAGCTTCCATTTGTAACACCTTGGATTTGAATTTATATGACATTGTATTAAAAGAAATCGAAAGAATGAAAACACTTGGTGAGTTCAATCTAAGATAACTTCGAGAAAAATTTCAGAAAAATACAAAAGCCGCCGTATTTTTTGTACAAAAATATGGCGGCTTTAAAAGTAAAAGGAGTGAAATAAAGAATGTCTGATGAGTACAATGAAATACACACCCTTGCCCAAAACAAGCTCATCATCCTATTTTTCCTAAATAAAATTAGCATTCCTATTTCAACTCAGCAGCTTGATGAGTTCATTCTCTCAACAAAGTACATGAACTTTTTTGAATACCAGCAATACCTTAAAGAACTGGAGGCTCAAAAGCTTATACATAGATACGATGATGAGCTCAGAACATACATTGAAATCTCACAAAGTGGTAAGGATGTATTAGAGATATTGTTAAACTTAATTCCAAAGCTTACACTTGAAGAAATAGAAGAATACATAAAGAAAAACTATAGGAAAATAAAACTAAACACTGAAGTTTATTCAGACTACAAGATACTCAGCCAAAACGAATACTTAGTTGTGTGCTCTTTGCGTGAAGGAAATAGTATACTATTTGAGGTAAAAGTAAATGTCCCTCATGTAGAAATTGCCAAGAGAATTTGCCGAAACTGGAACAAAAACGCTGAGACGGTTTATAGACTTCTTTTTGAGAATTTAGCTAAAAACCATGAAGAACCTTCGCAAGAATAGACAAAAAATAAAAGCGAGTCTTTTTTGACTCGCTTATTATTTTTGAAATTGGTGGGCCCTTAGGGATTCGAACCCCAGACCAACCGGTTATGAGCCGGCCGCTCTACCAGCTGAGCTAAAGGCCCTTAAAAAATTGGCTCCCCGGGTAGGATTCGAACCTACGACCCTCCGGTTAACAGCCGGATGCTCCACCGCTGAGCTACCGAGGAACCTCTTATTCCCTTATTATTCTTGTCTTCGGCACCTTTTTTCTTGCGCCGTCGACATTATTTATTATACTTATAAAAGATTTTTTGTCAATAGCCTTTTTAAAAAAATTTTTATTGGTATTATTTGGATTTTAACCTTACCTTTTAAAATCTTTGTTCACCTTTTTTAACTTCTTTGAAAGAAGTATAATTAAAATAACACATAGCAAAAATGTAAATACAGAAAGATATCTTGAACATAAAGGTGAAACTGCATGATAAGATGTGCAAAATTTTCTGACCTTCCGCAGATTGCCGAGATTTTCAGAGAAGCGTTTAGTGACAGTATAGAGTTTTATTTCAACAACAGAATTAAAAACTCTGCTATAGAGGACATATTCAAAGTGGTCCTTCTTGCCGAACCTCATGGTTTTTTAGTGTACGAAGACAAAGAAAATAAAAAGATTGCAGGATATATCTGTGTGGTAAAAGACATCAAAAAGGTCTGGTTAGCGGCTGTAGCGTCATTATCCATCTTCAAATGGGTTGTCAAGTGGATATTAGGCCTTTATGGATTTGGTATAAAACCAATCTGGAAGATTCTTTCTAACAAGCTTGACTTTTTTAAATTCCATACAAAACATGGAAGTGGAATATGCGCTCAAATTTTATCAATTGCTACACGCAAATCATATAGAGGAAAAAACATTGGAACAAAGCTTGTTGAAGCAGGACTAAATTTTCTGAAATCAAAAGGAGTAAAACAAGTCAAGTTAGAGGTAAGACCAGATAACTTACCCGCTATAAAGCTTTATAAGAAATTTGGATTTTACCAGATAGGAATGTCACGAGATCCACAAGGAAAATGGATTGTTATGAAAAAAGACTTTTAGAAACCAGCAAGGGGGCTGCCGTTAAAATATTTTCGGTCAGCCCCTTTATCAAAGTGTCAATTTTTTACATTGAAACCATCTGAACATTATTTTGAATTGTCTGAATATCTCTCTGTGCTTTTGTTATATCATCCTGTTTTGCCATCTCAACAGGATACCAACCTTTCTGAGATAAAAAATCAAATATTTGCTTTTGATGATCAAACATTCTGTTTAAGATTGACATAGTTTCTTTTCTAAGTGCATTGTTGGAACTTTCCAAAATCAAGTTCGTAAGTGCCATCGCCTGAAGCTTCATAGCATTCAAAAGTGAAAAAGCAATGTCTCTATCTGACAAGGTCTTCATACTAATTTCACTCCTTTCTCTGTTATTGAATGCTTGGATTTTCAATAAACCTTGACAAAATAGCTATGTCACTTTTGCAGTGGGTTACACACTGCTGGCAAAGGTTTTTGAGTGAGATGTCTGTAATTTGGTCAGAAACACCTGCGATGAAATTGATTGAATTTTGCATCATCTTAATATTGTCTTCTAAAAACATGAGCTCTTTTGAACTGATGTTGGCCACGTATTCCTACCTCCTTTCTTTAATGAGAAGAATTTAAATTTTTATTAAGCTACATATTTATTTTTGTTATAACGAGATTTTTTTATTCAAACAAGAAAAATCCCATTTTTTTCAATAAGTAAGGAGTTATCTTATTTGTTATTGGCAAACCATTTTTCTTTTGAAAAAGATTTATAGCTGCTTCCATTGCAAGACCATACTTTCCGTCAACCTCACCATGATAAAAGCCAAGTTCTTTAAGCCGCCTCTGTACCGCCATGACATCGTCGCCTGTGTCTCCAGGAAAAATTGTCCTAAAACCATTTCTAAATTCACCATATGCACCTTCTGAGAGAATAACAGTAGTGCCAATAGGTATGTACGAAAATAATTCCTTTATATCATCATTTCGCATCCTCACACAACCTTGGCTCACATGCGCACCAATATAGTTTTCGTATATAGTTCCATGAATACCATATTTTCCGTATCTAACATTCAAACCCATCCATCTTCCCCCAAAACCGTCGCCCCAGTATGCTTTTGAAATTATTCTAAATGTGCCCACGGGAGTTGGCGTAGAAGGCTTTCCGGGAGAAATTGGATATGACTTGTAGAGAATTCCATTTTTGAATACATATAGCTTACTATCATCAATTGAGACAAAGATTAAGTATGGATTCGAAAAATGCTGAGAAAATACTGAAATCAGGATAAAACAAATTGATATTACTATTATTGAAAGTATTACCATTAATTTTTTATTTACTATTTTTCTTTTCATCCTGCCTGCAAAAAACTTTATCATTTCAGTAAATATAGTATATGCTTATTGCCGTTATAATATTAAAAGGTGGAGCACAAAACTTCCTTGATTTTTTTTGCTTGTGCTCCACCTATAAATCTTTTGTTTTAGCACAGACACTCTGAGTGTTCTTCTTTGTTTGAAAGTTTTACAATCTTATTATTGTCATCTACAAATACAATCTTTGGCATGTGAGTTTTGTATTCCTCCATTGTAAGCAAACAATAAGCCATTATAATCACTTTGTCTCCAACCTGTACAAGACGAGCAGCTGCCCCATTTAAGCAAATTGTTCCACTTCCTCTTTCGCCTTTGATGACGTATGTTTCAAACCTTTCACCATTGTTTATATTTACAACCTGAACCTTCTCATTTTCCAATATTCCAGCTGCTTCCATAAGTTCTTCATCAATTGTGATACTTCCAACATAATTTAAATTGGCCTCTGTAACAGTTGCTCTGTGTATCTTTGATTTTAAAACCTCAATCAGCATCCTTTTTATCATACCTCCACAACTATATTATCGATAAGTCTGGTTGTTCCAACAAACACTGCCAAGGCTATTAATACTTTACCTTCAACCTTTGAAATTGGTTCAAATGTATCATAATTGACAAATTCAATATAATCAATCCTTGTATACTTTTCCCTTAAAATCAAATCTTCCATTGCCTTTTTTAGCTTTGAAACATCCCTTTCGCCTTTTTCGATCAAATCTTTTGCTAAACTCAATGCTCTATATAAAACTGTTGCTGATTTTCTCTCATCATCAGAAAGATATGTGTTTCGTGAACTCATTGCAAGTCCATCCTCTTCACGCACAATTGGGCATGGAACAATCTCAACATCCAAATTCAGGTCCTTTACCATCTGCTTTATAACAGCAAGCTGCTGTGCATCCTTTTGCCCAAAATATGCTCTATCAGGATTTATAATGTTAAAAAGCTTTAGGACAACAGTTGCAACACCATCAAAATGCCCTGGTCTTGACTTGCCACACATAATATCTGTTATCTTCTTGACGGATACAACTGTTTTAAAGTCATCTGGATACATTTCTTTTACTGAGGGATAGAAGACATAATCTACCCCTTCTTTCTCAGCCAAATTTTTGTCTCTCTCAAAATCACGAGGATACCTGTCATAGTCCTCATTTGGTCCAAATTGAATTGGATTTACAAAAATGCTTATAATTGTTATGTCATTTTGGCTTTTTGATTTTCTAACCAAGCTCAAATGTCCTTCATGCAAATATCCCATTGTTGGAACAAA
>NZ_APGP01000022.1:0-675 GCF_000404025.1 Caldicellulosiruptor sp. F32 | reverse complement strand
AATATCACCAGTTTCATACACAAGAGGATTATATAAGTTAAAAATTTGGTCAAACCCTGCATTCATACAGTTACCTACAGCTAACACAAATAATAAGACTGCAGTTGGTTTAATTCCCGGCCATGTTATATATCTTATCCTCTGCCATCTGTTAGCACCATCGATATATGCAGCTTCATATAATTCTGGATCAATCCCCGAAATAGCAGCTAAGTATATAATGCTACTCCATCCTGATTCCTTCCAAATCTCACTAATGTATAAAAGCGGACGAAATAATCGCGCATCAGCTAAAAAACTATATTTTTGGAATCCCAAGGCCACTAATGCATTGTTTATTGCACCATCACTACTAAAAAGATTTTTGATTATACCAGCTACTATAACCCATGATAGAAAGTGTGGAAATGTATATATTGTTTGTAAACTTTTTTTATATCTTCCTTCTCTAAGTTCATTTAACAATATGGCAAGAATAATTGGTGCAGGAAAACCGGTTATTAATTTACCAAAACTGATTATAATAGTGTTTCTAAATGCTTGCCAAAATTCGGGCTCCATTAGAATAAACTCAAAATTACGAAGCCCCACCCAAGGACTATGCAGTATTCCCTTTGCATAATCATATTCTTTGAATGCAAGAGTCACACCATACATTGGTATATAACAAAATAT
>NZ_APGP01000021.1:0-1355 GCF_000404025.1 Caldicellulosiruptor sp. F32 | reverse complement strand
TACTTATGCTTTTGTATCTAATAAAAACATTGAATTCTGGTCGTCAGTCAAATGGCGCGAGGCAGAAAAAATAAATAAGTTTAACAATATTGAGAAGCTAAAAGAACTGATTCTTGCAGGCAAACAAAAGGAAGCTATTTCCTGCTTGGAAAGCATTTTGTGCAATGAATTTTTCATGAAAAGTGCTGCTGAAGATATTTTAAATGTCACAAAAACACTTTACAGCAATGTTGTAGAGTGGATTTGTCATCACGTTCCTAAAAAGGTACTTGATTTTCATGAATATCAGAAATTATCTGATATATTCAATTTCTCATCAGTTTCAGAATATGTTAATTACATAAAGAAATTTGTACACGAAGCAACTGAAATAGTAATTTCTTTGAAAGGTATTCTCAGTATAAAAGATGAAATTGACAAAGCAATTAAGTTTATAAATTTGAACTATCATAAAGACATCAATATGGCAATGGTAGCAAACCACGTTTCGCTCAATTACTATTATTTTTCAAGCATCTTCAAAGAAAAAACAGGAATGAGTTTTTTGGATTACCTAAACAAAGTCAGAGTTGAGAAGGCAAAAGAGCTGCTTGCCAAAACAGACTTAAAAGTGTGGGAAATAGCGTCCAAAGTTGGTTACAAAAACCCAAAACACTTTGCAAGAATTTTTAAAGAAATTACAGGACTTACTCCCAACGAATATAGAGATGTCCAAAAGAGCTTGCAGGAATAGAAGTTTGTTTGTAAAACAATAACGATAAAAAATACTTAAAAGCAGTGACTATAACTAAAAAATAATGCCTTTTTTTGTTTATAAGATTTTGATAAATCTAAAGTAGAAAAGCATAAAAAATTTTGAGGGGTGCAAAAAGTAGATGCGACCAAAAAAATTTGTTGCTTATTTTTTGCTGCTTTCATTTCTGGTTATGTACATTTTCCCAGCAAAAACTGCAGAGGCAAGCACAAGTTTTAAGGACATTTCTGATAGTTTTGCAAAGGAGGATATAGCAAGATTTTATCAATTAGACTTAATAAATGGATATCCTGACGGAAGTTTTAAACCCAATAAGATATTTCTGTTGCAGAATTTTGCAAAATCTTGAACAGATATATAGGAGTTGTGGCGAGAGGCCCGCTGGATATCAGCTGGAAAATTAGCCCTCGTGCGTGGTATTTTACAGAACTTGAAAAAGCTCAAGCAGCAGGGTATTTAGACTTGTTTGTAAAGGAAGGGAAACTTGACCCAAACAGGCCTGTAAAAAGGCAGGAAGCCTTTGCTGCTGTGGCAGCTGCTTTACAACTTGGGAATAAAAATGCTGATGTGCTGAATAATTTTACAGATGCACAAGATGTTG
>NZ_APGP01000020.1:0-1067 GCF_000404025.1 Caldicellulosiruptor sp. F32 | reverse complement strand
AAAAAGTTGTATCATTATATACTAAAGTAACAGATTTGGTAGGTAATTTGATAGGAATAATTGAGGTTAACATGAAGGTTGATGAATTTTTTGCAAATGAACTTTCAAGAGAAAGCAGCAATTCAGTTACAATTGCGTTGTCACAAAGTGGCGAGGTAATTTTGAGCAAACAAACGCCAATTTTTCTCAAGAGGCTAAACATAGACACAAAAAAACTTATACAAATTTTAAAACAAAAAAGCAAGGCCGAGGCAGAAGATGGAATAGTTCATTTAAAAATTAACAAAAATTCTAGCTGCTTTTGTATATTCTCATATTCCTGTATTAGGAGTGACCATTTATAAGCTAATTTTGTTTGATGAACTTTCAAACAAGATAAATAGAATAACTTTCCAGATGCTTGCTCAGGTGCTTGTTTTAATTATTGCCTCTTCTGCTCTCATTTTTATCCTGATTACTTTAATTCTTAAAAAGTTAAGACAGGTTATCCTCAGTATGAGGGCTGTTGAAAATGGCAATTTTGACGTTTCTATCGATGTTAAAGGCGATGACGAGATAGATGAACTTGCTCTGCACTTTTTAAACATGGTTGAAAGATTAAAGATATTAATAGGTGAGACTGTAAGAAGAGAGGTTGCCCAGAAAGATGCGCAGATAAAGGCTTTGCAATCACAGATAAATGCACATTTTATTTATAACGTCCTCGAAAATATAAAAATGATGGCTGAATATGCCGAAAACTACGACGTTTCAGATGCAATAACAAAACTTGGAAAAATGATGAGATACAATATGAACTGGAAAAGAAAGTTTGTTACATTGAAGGAAGAGATAGAAAATATTCAAAATTATATAGCGCTTATGAATATCAGGTATGACAAGGAGATAAAGTTACTTGTAAATGTAGATGATGAGATTTTGAATTATGAAGTACCTAAATTGATTTTGCAGCCAATAATTGAAAATGCAATAAATTATGGGATTGAACCAAAAGGTGAAGGTGGCAATATTTTTATAGATGCAAGTGTGATTGGAGAATTTGTTGTAATTTCAATTTTAGATGATGG
>NZ_APGP01000019.1:0-1295 GCF_000404025.1 Caldicellulosiruptor sp. F32 | reverse complement strand
TATCTCAAACCCTTTTAGATAGTTACTTTAAAAGGGATTTAGAAGAGGCAATTTATATTGAATAAAAAATGCAAATTTTTAAAAGTTGAAATCAAATTCAAGCTATGAGTTTTTAAATTTTTGAAGTTTTTTATATGTAATAGATTTTTGAGACTTTGGTATAACAAAAGAAAGAATAAAAACAAGGAGTATACAAATTGCAGAGAGCAAGAAGTCAGAAAAAAGAGAGATATAGTTACGAGAGAACAAAGTATCATGGCCGAGTGAAGATTTAAGCTGGAAGATAGTTTGCTCTATAGTAACTCTTGAATGATAGAGTTTTTCGAACTGGATAGAGTTTTTGTTGATACCGGGGCAAAGTCGCAAGTTGGCATCTGGGTAGATGTAGCTATTTGGCCCGATTTAGAAGAAGTACAAGGCTCAGGGCAAGAGCAGGTGCGTTTATTATCTTTGAAAGAGGAGAGAGGACAGCGCCACTTAATTCTTTGCGAGCGATTTTTACCTTTGCACATACCTTCACATTTGAAAGGTAGATTGAATTTATTACAAATTGGAGTATCATCTGGTGAGATAGAGATATTGGGGTCAGAGGTAGGGGTATTAGAAGTAGATTTAGAGTTTCTGGGATTTAGAGGAATAATAGCTTTTGAGAAATTGAAGTCTTTGAATAAAGTGGAATAGATGGAATATGAGTCGAGTGCACTGTCAGCGATAAAAGTAGAGAAAGAGTCATTTGTGAAGTTATTTTTTAATGATATTAAAGCAGGGACAAGAGCTTTTGAGTCGGAGATAGTTTTAGACAAAGCAGGGTCGAGAGAATTATTGAAAGAATGAGCGGTAGCAGGGGAGATTACAAGAGGTATACCGAAGCCATTTGTGAGGATGGCAAATTTAAAGCTATAGCAGAAGTGACCATTGGCGAACATAAGTGAGAAAATAGGAGAAGCAGAAGCGAACTTGGGGAGGTTAGAATATGTAAGTGAATAGATGACAGATGTTTCGAGGTCAGAGTTTTGAGATTTAGTTTTTTTAAGTTGAGACTGGATAAATTTAGGGTTATTTTCTTTGAGCATAGGTTTAAGGGCAGTAGTATCGAAGATAATGGTAGAAGCGAGTTCAGGATTTAGCTGGGAAGATAGATTTTGAGCGTATTTTGCGATATTGTAGAATAGAGTTTCTATTTCAGAGCAAAAGAATTTTCTGAATCTTGAGAAGGTAGAGATAGAAGGGACTTTAATGAGGTTACAGAAGTTTCTAAGTTCAAAGGAGTTAAGGAGAACAGCACGGAGCTGAGT
>NZ_APGP01000018.1:0-37833 GCF_000404025.1 Caldicellulosiruptor sp. F32 | reverse complement strand
ATATCAAGATAATCCGTCTAGCTTTTTTGACTTAAATATGCAAAACATATCGGTAATCAATGTTGGTGGGAAGGATAGCATTCCTAAATATTTTAAATTTGCTGCGAAAATTTTGGGGAACAAAAAGGTGGTGGCAATGATCGATAAAGATCCAGATTTTGAAACTAGTTTTAAACCAAAATTAAAAGAGTTGATTAAAGAAGTTTTTAACGAAGATACGGAAGATTTTAAAAGATATGGTATATTTATTTTATCAAAGGGAGAATTTGAACATTATTATAAGAAAGAGATAATCAAAAAATTTTTGGAAAGCGTAATAATAACCAATATAGAGAACGACGAAAACGTCCTCCGTATTCAAGATGAGGAGAAAAAACAGCAAGTAATTGAGAAAATGAAAGAGCAAAAATTCTCTATCCTAGAAGAACAGATTAAACAATTAGAGCCAAATTCGAAGTTATCTAAAGCTTATGAAGGATTATTTGAAAAATTTTTGGAAGGATGGACAAAGCCCGCAATTGCTTTTAAGCTAACTAAATACTTATTGAAAAATAAAGGATTTGAAAACGAAATTTTCGAAATTTTAAGAGAAATTATTCACTATTTAAGGCAAAATGAAATACAGTAAGTAAAAATTGTTGCGTACACTCTATAATTGCTGAGTTGAACTATAAAAAATGAAGCAATTATCGCACTTTTCTTTAGTTCATTCTGTAATTTCTACTCTTGATAACCACAATATTACAATAATAAACAAGTCTATTTAAAAGAGACATAGCTACAAGTGGAGCGTAGAATATTCTTAGCCACTTATCAAATACTTTATTTGTAGTAATTATTTCCCTTTTATCATTGTCTTGGTTAATCTTACCTGCTTCAGGTAATCCCAATTTCTATATGGTACAAAATGGTAGTTAACTTTATATGTGTGAAGACTTTACCAACTTAACCTTGCTCAGATTGGGAGGTTAAATCTCTGGTTTTAGTTCATCTTTCCTGCTTTGTCCATGTACCACCACCAGCCTGTACTTTTTATACAGGTCTAATCTCAAAGTAACTAGAGATATGCTGACGAATAGTGGATTTATTGGGCGGAGTTGGTACGCAGCACTTTGCTTTTTTGTTTTGGGAGAAATTAAAAATTATTTAGGGATACAAAATTTTGTTTGTTTCGGAAAGGATTTTTTTTATTGAGGCAGTAAAATAATATAGTTCTAAAATGAAGTTTTAGGAGGGTTTTAAATGGAAATTGATCTTTTTAAAGAAACATTAAAAGATCCTACTATTTATAATCCAAAAGAAGAAAAGGCTTATCTTATAGTGTATGTAGATTATATTGATCATATCCTGAATGCATTCTTATTTTTAGTATCACATAAATATTCTGAAAAAGAAATTTCAAAACTCATCGAAGAGAAAATTAATTTATGTGTTAGTGATAATATTAAAAAATTGTCCAGAAAAATCTATATTGCAGAAAAAACTCCTGAGGAAATAATAAAAAGCATTAATGTACCACTTCATATAGTAAGGATAAAATAATCTCTCATTTCCCACAGACTAGAGCTATTTTATTCTTTTAATATTGCCACAATCACAACGAAAAAAACCGAGCACCAAACTCGCCTATGATTATCTATATGTTTTACTACCAAATATATGTTTGAGAAAAGATAATTTTGGTGGAGGCGGGGGGATTTGAACCCCCGTCCGAAGGCATCGAACCCCAAACTTCTCCGGGTGCAGTCAGTGTACTTAAATTCTCGGGAAGAAAACGCCCACTGACAGGCTTTTTCTTCCCCAGCCTGAGATTTGACCCAAAAGTAAGGCTCAGGCGACCTTACTTTCGGTGCCCCACGTGGGTTGGCGCCCGGCTCGGAGGCTGTGGGCACCTCCGGCGGACGTTAGCTGCGCTTTAGGCAGCTAAAGCGAGTTCAGCTTTGTCTGCAGTTATTTTTCTTATCGGTTTTTTATAGTGGTACCGAGAAAACCACTACCCGCTATTTGGAATCCGACTGCCCCCGTCGAATTCCAAAACACGCCCCCTTATCTTAAATATTCCTTCATCTTCTTTCTTATCTCAAGCTCAGCATCTCTTTTTGCTATTGCTTCACGCTTATCAAAAAGTTTTTTACCTTTTGCAACTGCAAGCTCTACTTTTATTTTACCTCTTTTGAGGTAAATCTTCAATGGGATTAAAGTGTAACCTTTTTGTTGCACATAACCTGCTAAGCGGTTTATTTCAGACTTGTGAAGAAGGAGTTTTCTGTCTCTCATAGGGTCTACGTTGAAGATGTTGCCCTTTTCGTAAGGGCTTATGTGCATATTGTAGAGAAAAACCTCACCGTTTTCAACCCTGGCAAAACTGTCTTTCAAGTTTACATGACCAAGGCGCACAGACTTTACTTCAGTGCCTTTTAGCTCAATTCCTGCTTCGATTGTCTCTTCAATGAAATAATCATGATAGGCTTTGCGATTTGTTGCAATGACTTTTATATCGTCTTGTTTATTCTTTTCAGCCATTTAATTCAACTCCTACGTTTGGTTGCAATTTATATTTCTTTGCAAACTTTTATTATATATTAGTTATAGCAATTTGTCAACTTTCAGTCCCATCTGCTTATTTCAATTTTAGCTTTCTCTTCAAGTTTTTCCTCTCTTATCTTTTACCTTATCTAATATTGCATTGGTTTCAAATAATCAAGAACCATTATTTTGCCATTCTCAACATTTTTTATATTCGATATTATTTAAATATCCAAAGAGTTTGCTTTTTTTATTTCAGAACAATCATTCTATTAATTTCTACAATGTATGGTTTATTTCTCTTGACTTATAGTTAACTCTAACAGATATAATTTTAAACAAGAAAATTGAAAACAAAGATTGATAATGGAGGTAGAATAAATAATGCAATACAGAGATTTTGGGAAAACAGGCATGAGAACATCTCTTCTTGGCGTTGGTGCGATGAGACTTCCTATCATTGGTGAAGATGCATCTCAAATAGATGAAGAAAAGGCAATAGAGATGATAAGGTTTGCAATCGAACATGGTGTGAACTACGTTGATACTGCATATCCATATCATGGAGGGAACAGCGAAAAGGTAGTTGGAAAAGCTTTGCAAAATGGTTACAGAGAAAAGGTCTTCCTTGCAACCAAGTCTCCTGTATGGCAAGTCGAAAAACACGAAGATTTTGAGAAATTTTTGGATGAGCAGCTGGAAAAACTTCAAACTGACCATGTGGACATGTACCTTATGCACGCTCTCAACAAGGAAAGATGGGAAAAAATAAAGGCTTTGAGGTTCTTCGAATTCTTTGAAAAAGCAAAGGCACAAGGGAAAATAAGATTTGCAGGGTTTTCCTTCCATGACAAATACCCCACATTTAAAGAGATAGTGGATGGTTATGATGGATGGGATTTTTGCCAAATCCAATTAAACTACATGGATGTCAACTACCAGGCAGGCGTCAGAGGCTTAAAGTACCCTGCTTCTAAGGGACTTGCAGTAGTGATAATGGAACCATTAAAGGGTGGGAAATTAGCAAAGCTTCCACAGAAAGTGCAAGATATTTTCAAAAGAAGTGGGAAAAACTGGTCTGCAGTAGAGTGGAGTTTAAGATGGCTTGGAAACTTTCCGGAGGTTTCTGTTATACTAAGTGGAATGAGCACTTTGGAACATGTGAAAGAGAATGTTGAAATCATGAAAAATGTAACCCCCAACAACTTGACTGAAGAAGACTTGAAAATGATTGAGGAAGCAAGAAAGACACTGGGGTCTTTTGCAGTGATAAACTGCACAGAATGTGGCTACTGCATGCCGTGTCCAAGCGCTGTTGATATTCCCGAAAATTTCAGACTGTATAATGAAACTGTTATGTTTGGAGATTGGAAAGGTGGAAGAGGAATATACAAATGGCTTGAGGGACAAAAGACAGCTGCATCTTTTTGCAAAGAGTGTGGGGAGTGCCTTAGTAAGTGTCCGCAAAGATTAGAAATTCCTTCCCTTCTTAAAAAAGTTAACAGTGAACTGACAGAGGTGAAATGAGGAGGGGCAGACAATGGCTCATTCCAAAATTCTCATCGCCTATTTTTCTCGTAAAGGGAACAATTATCTCAATGGCAGAATTACAAACTTGCCGATTGGAAATACAGAAATAGTAGCTCAAAAAATACAAAAATTAACGGGTGGTGATTTATTCGAGATTAAACCAGCAAAACAGTATCCAGAAGATTACTACGAAATGACAGAAGTAGCAAAGGAAGAAAAAAGAAAAAATGCCAGACCAGAACTTGCAAATGAACTCGAGGATATAAGCCCATATGAAGTGGTTTTCCTCGGTTATCCTAACTGGTGGGGAACAATGCCAATGGCAGTATTTACTTTTTTAGAGTCTTATGATTTTGCAGGAAAGACCATCGCTCCATTTTGCACACATGAAGGAAGTGGACTTGGGAGCAGTGAAAGGGATATAAAAAAACTGTGCCCAAAAGCAAATGTATTGCCAGGATTAGCTATTAGAGGGAGCAGTGTTAACCAAGCTGATAATGATATTCAAAACTGGTTATCAAGGCTTGGTTTATTAACTTAAAAGAGAGGTGAGGATTCAAATGGATGGAGCTAAAAAACCAATTTTTCCATTAGGTACTAAAGTCCAAAATAGCTATTTTATTGGAACCGTTTGGGTTGAAACATTAGTAGCTTATGATAAAACTATGAACTGTGCAATTTATAATGTTACTTTTGAGAAAGGTGCAAGGAATAATTGGCACAGGCACCCAGGTGGACAGATTTTATTAGTTACTGGTGGAAAAGGGTATTATCAAGAAGAAGGAAAGTCTGCAAAGATAATAAAAGAAGGGGATGTTGTTGTAATTCCGCCGAATGTGAAACACTGGCATGGTGCAATGCCAGATAATTTTCTTTCTCATATTGCCATTACAACAAACCCTGATAAAGGCGAAGTAGAATGGTTGGAACCTGTTGATGATGAATACTATTTTCAACTTAAATCTGAGCAGTGAAAAGTTCAGTAAAGTTTTTGCTTTGATATGTAAATTATTAAAAAATTATTCAGTTTAGGCTCTTTTTAAAGGAGCCTATTTTTTTGTTTTGTTTGTTTGCTAACAATGAATTAAAATAGGTATTTAGGAGGTGTGTAAATATTGACAATAACAGAAGTTAGCAAGAAATATGGTATTTCAGCTCATACACTTCGATATTATGAGCGAATTGGTTTGATACCTAAAGCAAAAAGAAATGAAAATGGAATTAGGTATTATACAGAAGAAGACTGCAGATGGATTGAATTTATACTATGTATGCGAAAGGCTGGGGTTGAAATTGAGACACTACTTGAGTATGTAAATCTTCTACACCGAGGTGATGAAACAATAGAGCAAAGAAGGCAACTTTTGATAAAACAAAGAGATAAACTTATTTTGCGAATGGAAGAGATAAAAAAGGCTTTGGAGAAGCTAAATTACAAAATTAAAGATTATGAATCAAAAATTGTTCCTGTAGAGAAGGATTTGATGAAGTTGAATTTTAATAGAAGCTTAATGGATTAGGGTCTCAAATAATCTGTTTGGTTGCTTTTAGCTATACAGGATAATTTTAAAATTTGAATTTCAAAAATCCAACAAAAAGTTAGAATTTTTATGACAAATATTTCAATGAAACGTTAATGTTAAAATTGTATAATCTGACATTAGATATGAGGAAAAAACTCAATTAACTAACATTGTTTACACCAAACTTGGTTGGGCAATTGAAAGGAGGGTAAAGGCTTAGTTTATAAATAGCAGTATCATAGATAAACTAAGCCACAAAAATGGCCATACTTTTATTAGCTTTTATTTACATATCGTTTATTAGTTTAGGCTTACCTGACTCAATGTTAGGCGCTGCTTGGCCTGTTATAAGAAGCGATTTGAATTTGCCAGTTTATACGGCTGGTATTATTTCTTTGACCATAACATGTTCCACTGTTGTTTCAAGCATGTTAAACCCATTTATCGTAAAGAAAATAGGAACAGGTAAAATTGTTGTTATAAGTACCTTATTTTCTTCTATTGGACTATTTACTTTTTCACATGCACCTTCATTTGTTTTCCTGGGCCTTAGTGCAGTACTTATAGGCTTGGGAGGAGGAAGTATTGATGCAGCTTTGAATAATTTTGTAGCTTTGCATTATCAGGCAAAACATATGAATTGGCTGCACTCGTTGTGGGGTGTTGGGACAACTTTAGGTTCTTATATAATTTCGATTTTTATAGTATATCCAGAGGGTTGGAGAAAGGGATATTTAGTTGTTTCGGCGTTTCAACTTTTGTTAGCAACGTTATTTTTTATTTTGCTTCCGGTGTGGAATATATATGAAAAAGACAATAATAATAAAAGCTCAAATATTAGGAAAAATGAGCGCAAAAAATCATTGCTGTTTGCAAGTGCAGCAATATCAATAATTACATTTTTCTTCTATTGTGCTATTGAAACCACGACAGGGTTGTGGGCAAGCAGTTTTTTAGTAAATTACAAGCATATTTCTCCTTCTATTGCTGCAAAAGGAACATCTTCCTTTTTCTTTGGAATAACAATAGGAAGAATTTTGTCTGGATTTGTGAGCATGAAGTTGAGCGGTAAAAAAATTATCAGGTTATCCTTGGCTTTATTATTCACTGGTATTTTTGTTTTATTAACAGATGTTCCACAAATGATATACTTATTTGGTTTTGCACTAATTGGTTTTGGCTGTGCACCTATTTTCCCAACAATGATGCATGAAACGCCAAAAAGATTTGGTGAAGATATTTCGCACATTGTAATAAGTATGCAAATGGCTGCCGGATATTTGGGCAGCGCACTTGCTCCTTTGCTATTTGGAATTGTTATATCAATGATTGGAGTTTATGTGTTACCATTATATCTGCTGATCTTGCTTTTTATTTTGACGCTTTTTACAGAGCTATTAAATTATCAGTTAAATAAAAAAGCAGAAGGTTTGTAGCAAATTCTTTCTGATTTTTATAATACATTTACAAATTTATTTTGGTAAGATGAAAAAATGTTGTATAATATATTTAGAAACCTTAACAAATGGTGAAAGTATTTATGTTTGTAGTTAATATTCAAACTCAAAAAAGAGATAAGGATTCAACTGCTCAAAAATGCATTTACGAGGTTATAGACTTTGATGATAGATTGCCTTTAAAGATATTTTATCACAATCTTCCGTTTATTCAACATCACTGGCACGAAGCGTTGGAGTTGATTTTTGTTGTTTGTGGTAATGTGACTGTTGTCAAGAATGGAATGATATATAAATTAGGTAGTGAAGATATATTATTAGTTAACTACAATGAAATTCATACAACATATTTGAGTAATAGTGGTATCATTCTTGTTCTTCAAATATCCCCGCGTTTTATTAAAGAAAATACGGGTGTTGAGAAAATCACATTTAATTCACTGTTGTCAATTCCTGAGAGTAAGTTTGATGTTGATAAAGTAAATGAAATAAAGAAATCTGTGCTTGAAATTATGCTTCTGCATAATAAAAAAGATGAAAGTGTAGGGCTTGAAATAAAAAGTAAATTATATCATTTATTATATTTACTGACTTCTTATTTTAAAGATAACTGTGAAAAAATCTCTTTGGAAGAGAAAAAGGAATGCCAGAGAGAAAGATTGCAAAGAATTATTAAACTTATCGATGAAAATTATGACACTATTTCTGTTAATGAAATAGCAAGAAGGGAACATCTAAGCCTCTCATATCTATCAAAATATTTCAAAAATAATGTTGGTATAACGTTGAAAGAATATATAACCAAAAAACGATTAGAACATGCTGTAAAAGACATTCTAAATACTGATTTGTCATTGATAGAAATAGCACTAAAAAATGGGTTTTCTGATGAAAAATTATTAATTAAGTGCTTTAAGGAACACTATAATATGACTCCTTCTCAATTTAGAAAAATGTACAGAACTTTCTCAATAGGCGATAAAAGTTGTTTTAGTTATTTGAATATTTTTGAAGACATGACATTGTCACTAGAAATATTTAAAAGGTTAGAGAGTTTAGTAAGTAAATACAAGCAGATGTCAAATTGAAATGATATGTTCAAGAATCTTATTTTAACGGACTTATAAAGAGATGGTGCAGGTCCTATTTTTTATTGTATTTCAGAAAAGAACAAATAACATAGAAAATATCGAACAGACAAAAAAGGTTTAATATAAATTTAGTAACTATTAAAAAATACACAATTACAACCCAGAAATAAATCCAAGGGGGGCTTTAGAAAATGTCAGATAAAATAAAAGAGTTGATATCAAAAATGACCCTTGAAGAAAAAGCAAGCTTGTGTTCAGGGTTTGATGCATGGCACACAAAAGCTATTGAAAGATTAGGCATTCCTTCAATAATAATGACAGATGGTCCCCATGGAGTAAGAAAATCTAATGGATTTAATTTGAATGAAACTGTGCCATCCACCTGTTTTCCAACAGCAGCTTGTATGGCAAGCTCATGGGATAGGAGTTTGTTACAAGAAGTTGGGGCGGCAATTGGTGAAGAGTGCCAAGCCGAGGGAGTTTCAATTCTTTTAGGACCTGGTGTAAATATTAAACGTACCCCGCTATGTGGAAGGAATTTTGAATATTATTCAGAAGATCCGCTCTTGTCTTCCGAATTAGCAGCTTCGTTTATTAAAGGCGTGCAAAGCCAAGGAGTAGGGACATCAATAAAGCACTTTGCTGCTAACAATCAGGAGTATAGAAGGCTTGTAGTGGATGCAAGGGTTGATGAGAGAACACTTAGAGAGATTTACCTTGCAAGTTTTGAGAAGGCCGTAAAAGAAGCAAAGCCATGGACAGTAATGGCTGCATACAATAAAGTCAATGGTGAATATTGTACTCAAAATGAGTATCTTCTTACAAAGATTTTAAAAGAAGAATGGGGATTTGAAGGGGTTGTTGTTTCTGATTGGGGAGCAGTTGATGATAGAGTAAAAGCTTTAGAAGCAGGACTTGATCTGCAGATGCCAGGAAACGGAGGCATAGATGATAAAAAGATTGTAGAGGCAGTGAAAAGTGGAAAGCTTTCAGAAGAAGTACTTGATAGAGCTGTGGAAAGAATACTCAAAATAGTTTTTAAGGCAGTAGAGAATAAAAAAGAAGGTTTTACTTATGATAAAGAGGCTCATCATGAATTAGCAATTAAAGTTGCAAGAGAAAGCATGGTACTTTTAAAGAATGAGGATAACATCTTGCCTTTAAAAGCTCAAGGCACAATTGGAATCATTGGCGGCTTTGCAAAACAGCCACGATATCAGGGTGGTGGTAGTTCTCATCTAAATCCAACAAAGTTATCTATTCCTCTTGATGAGATATTGAATATTGTAGGAGACAAGGCAAAAGTTTTGTATGCCCAGGGTTATGATTTGCAAACTGGCGAGACAAATGTCAATTATATTTCAGAAGCAAAAGAAGTAGCAAAGAAGTCTGATGTTGTTGTAATCTTTGCAGGTCTTCCAGAAAGTTTTGATTCTGAAGGGCTTGATAGGCAGCATTTAAAATTACCAGACGGACATAATATAATCATAAATGAAGTTCTTAAAGAAAATAGCAATGTTGTAGTTGTATTGATGAATGGTTCGGCAGTTGAAATGCCATGGATAGATAAAGTAAAAGGTATTTTTGAATGTTATTTAGCAGGCCAAGGCGTTGGTAAAGCTATTGCTGAGCTTTTATTCGGAATTGCTAATCCTTGTGGTAAGTTAGCCGAAACTTTTCCAATAAAACTTAGCGACAATCCAGCACATTTAAACTACCCAGGTGAAAAAGATAGAGTTGAATACCGCGAAGGGCTATTTGTTGGTTATAGATATTATGATAAAAAAGAAATGGATGTGCTTTTCCCATTTGGATATGGATTGAGTTATACTAAATTTGATTATCTTGACATTAGAGTGGATAAAAAAGAGTTAGATGAAAATCAAATTTTGAAAGTTTTTGTTAGAGTCAAAAATAGTGGAAAAATAGCAGGAAAAGAGATTGTTCAAGTATATGTAAGCAAAAAAGAGAGTAATGTAATGCGACCAGAAAAGGAATTAAAAGCATTTAAAAAAGTTTACTTAGAACCTGGTGAAGTAAAAGAGATAGAATTTACCCTTGATAAAAGAGCTTTTGCATATTATGAAGTGGATGTTCAAGATTGGTATGTTGAAGAAGGTGAGTATAATATTTTGGTTGGAAAATCTTCAAGAGATATTGTTTTGAGTGAGAAAGTATATGTAAAATCCCTGAGAAAATTGCCAAAAACATATACAAGAAATACAATTTTATATGATTTAAAAGATGACCCTAAAGGTAAAGAAATTTATAATGAAATTGTTGAAATGATTAAAAAGAGTTTTAATTTTTCTTCTTCAAATGCTGATGATACGATTATGATGTTTCTATTGCAAACTCCTTTAAGGAGCTTGGTTTCATTTACTCGAGGATTGATTAGTGAAGAAAAAATTGAAATGTGGCTCAGGGAGTTAAATAAGCAGTAAATGAAATAAAAAGTTTGCTGGGGCTGCTATTATGCAGCCTTTTTTGTTTAGAAATGATAGTAAATTATTCTATGTGAGATGGATAGGTTATAGATGTTATAATAAAATTAGTGAAAAATTTTTAACAAAAGAAATGGGTGATGATTATGAGTTTTAGTAAAAAATTATTCTTAGCTTATTCGCTATTAATTATATTTTTGGCATTTATTGTAGGCATTGCATTCTATACATATAATCTTCGCGTGATGGAGGAAGATGTTGTAGCAAAATTAAATGCAGTTTCAGACAAGGTTGCACAAGAAGTTTCAAGTTTATTGAATCAAATGGATTTTATAATAGACTTTTTGATATCTAACAATGATTTTGTAGAATCAACAATAACACTTAACGCACTGAATAGAAAGAATAATAGTAATCTAGTATACGTGAATGAAGCAAAAAAAACAATCGAAGGAATACTTTATAATTATCTTATAATTAGAAGGTTTTATAGAGTAAGCTATTTTAATAAGAAGGGGGATTTTATTACAAGTAATTTTAAGTCTCCATTTCCTCAGGAGGACAGGGTAAACCAGTTGATTAATAAAACAAAGTGGTTTACCTTGTCAGAAAAAGTGCAAGGAAATATAATAATACCTCAATATTATGACCCATGGCGTGATGATAAAAATGTGAAAGTTTTTTCAAAAGTGCGTTTCTTAGGTGGATATGAAAACGGATTAGGTTACATAGAGGTTCAAATGTTGTATTCGAATATAGAGAATATTTTTAATGATGAATCTTTAAAAAATGTAAAAATATTAATGACAGCTGATAAAAATGTATTTTATGCACGTAATATATCAGAAACAGAGATGAAAGATTATTATAAACTTTTAAGCAAATTTACTAATGTAGAAATAGATTTTAGCAGTCTTGATAAAAATGACAATGAACTAATAGCGATAAGATATTTACCTAAACAAAAAATTGCTATTTTTTTAATTTTTGATAGAACATTGATTGAACGCCCATTAAAAATTAGTAGAAATTCTGTTTTGCTCTTTGGATTACTTATTATATTTATTTCACTCTTTTTTATATACTTTATGACTAACCAATTTACCAAACCTATTCGCGAGCTCAAGAGTAAAGTGGACAAAATTAACATAAATAATCTTAGCCAAAGAATTGTATTGGAAAATACAAATGATGAAATTAAAGCATTAAATAAAGCCTTTCAGAATTTATTAGATAGGTTAAATGAAGCAATAAATAAAGAAATGAAATACAAGTTATTACAGATGAAAGCAAATCTTGAAGCGCTGCAAGCTCAGGTCAATCCCCATTTTATTTACAATATACTTAATATCATTTCGCACAGGGGTTTGCTTAACAAAGACAAAGAGATTTGCGAAATTTGCAGTAGTTTAGCTTCAATGCTTAGATATTCAACTTCAGCAAGTAGTAGAATTGCTACATTAAAAGACGAGGTTGAGCATGTTAGAAATTATCTGAATCTTATGAAAAAAAGATATGAAGATAAATTAGAATATTTTATGGAATTTCAAGAAGAGGTTTTAAATCAAAGGGTTCCAAAGCTTATTTTACAACCGATTGTAGAAAATTCGTTTGCTCATGGTTTTGAGAACAAAACTGATAAAATGAAGGTTTGGATTAAAGGGTATGAAAAGGATAACTGGTGGTACGTTGAGGTAAAAGATAATGGACAAGGTTTTGATGATGAAGCACTTATAAACATTAAAAGAGAAATTGAAAATATCAAAAGGAGTTTCAATTATAACGAAGAAATAGAAGGATTTGAGATTGGTAAAATTGGACTTTTAAATACATATGCGCGGATGATGATATTTTATAAAAATAAATTTGTTTTTGATATAGGTAATAGTAATGAAAATGGTGGTGCTGTTGTATTGTTGGGTGGTGAGATTGAAGTAAATCGTGAGGAAGGTGAAAGATAAATGAGACTAAAAGTTTTAATTGTTGATGATGAACCAGCAGCAATTAAGTATTTGTTGACAATATTTCAAGAATATTCAAAAGACTTTGAGATAGCTGATATTGCTCAAGATGGTGAGGAGGCATTAAAAAAAATAGAGAAAAGTGAGCCTGATATAGTTATAACAGATATTAAAATGCCTCTTTGTAATGGACTTGACCTTGTATCAAAGGCAAAAATTAAGTTTCCTGATATTGAATATGTTTTAATAAGCGGATATAAGGATTTTGAATATGCCCAGAGAGCAATTCGCGAGGGAGTTTGTGACTATGTTTTAAAACCCATAGATGTGGATAGTTTTGTTAATCTCTTAAATCGTTTGAAAGAAAAAATAGAGAAGAAATATTATGACAAACAAATATTACTATTAAAGAAAATAATAGCTGATATCAAAATAGATGAGAAAGAAATAAAAAAGTTTCTACCATGGGATAAATATTTCTTATGCATATTGAGAGAAGGAGGTATTCCTCTCAAGTATTCTTCAAAGACAAAATTTATTAACGAAATTAATTTTGAAACAGCATCGGAAATTAGTCCGTCTAAATTTGAAAATGCTTTATATTGGCAGTTTTTTGGACGAGATGACCAAGAGTTAATACTAATAACGCCAGATACAGGTAATAAACTGACAGTAGTTGAGTTATTTAAAAAAATTTTTGAGAGCAAAAAAGACGGAGGACTTTATTTTACAAGTGTGATTGTAGATTATTCCTTTGAATTATTTCAGTTAAAAGACATGCTTATGAAAACTTTAAGGTTTTTGGATTTAAATATTGTACTTGGATATACACAAATTATACACTACAACCCAAATAATAGTAGCAGTACTTTATTAAGTAAAGAAAGTGATATTAATCAAAGAGAAATTGAAAAGAAATTCTCATATTATATTTCAAATTTGATGGTAGAGAGTTTAGAAAAGGAATTAGAGAGAGTTTTAGATAAATTGAAAGAACAAAAAGTTCCACTTATTATAGTTAGTAGTTTATTTCGCAATGTAATAATATTTGCAGCAGAACAATTAAATTCAGAAATGAAAAGATATGATATTGAATATATCTTAGATGAATTGATATCTACAAGTAAGCGAGGTGGAATTATGAGAGCACAGAAAATAAAGCGAAGTATTGCAGAAGTTATTGCTTTAGCTTTGGTATTAATAATTTATGGTATCCCATTCTTCTTTATATTCATTAACTCTGTGAAGAGTAAAGGCGAAGCAGCAAGTTTAGACTTGAGTTTTCCTAAACAGGTGCTTTTAATAGAAAATTATAAATCAGTTTTAGCTGAACAGGATGGAGTTGTTGTCAGAGCATTTATAAATAGTACATTGATTACAGTATTTTCAGTGATAGTTTTAGTTTTTGTTGCATCAATGACAGGATTTATAATACAAAGGAGAAAAAATAAAACTATGACATTTATAAGTTTTTTGATTTTAATTGGTTTAATACTTCCGCCATCTGTTGTTCCCACAATATGGATATTAAAATTATTAGGACTTTTCAAAACTCTGCCAGGGATTGTTTTGATTGAAGTTGCTTTAGGTTTGCCGTTTGCAACACTGCTTTATAGTAATTTCTTATCAACAATTCCTCAAGAGATAGACGAAAGCGCACTGATAGATGGTTGTAATAGCTATCAGCTATTTTTCCGAATAATATTTCCTTTGTTAAAGCTAGTTACAGCCACAATAGTAATATTATCTTCAATATCTATTTATAATGATTTTGTAAACCCTCTTTACTTTTTACCAGGTGCTGAAAATCCAACAGTTCAATTAACTTTATATAATTTTATGAGTAGATACAATACATCTTGGAACTTACTCTTTGCGGATGTTGTTTTGATTTCTATACCTCCATTAATATTGTTTATATTCTTCAACAGAAAAATAATAAGTGGAATGGTGGCAGGGGCTATAAAGGCTTAAAGATAATTTCATAATGATTTAAGTATATAAATCAATTATTGGTAATTGAGAAATTGTATTTGATTGATTAAAATCAATCATAAGAAAAACAAAGGAGAATGCAAAATGGTATTAGAAATAAAAGAAGTCAAATGTGAATATAGAAAAAATCCAATAGGGCTTGGGACAAAAAAACCAAGATTTTCGTGGATAATAAATTCTGATATACCTGCAACAAAGCAGACAGCATATCAGATGGTGTTTGCAAGAGATGAAAATTTTGAGGATATAATTTATGATACAGGTATTATATCTTCTGAACAATCAGTCCATGTGGAATATAATGGCCCTGAGCTTGAAGAATGTCAGAGATATTAATATAAAGTTAGAATATGGGATAACCATGGCAATGTTTCAGATTGGTCAAAAACGAATTATTTTGAAGTAGGAATTCTTGATAACAGTAAATGGATAGCTGATTGGATATCAACATATGATGATGACAACTGCGAAAGGTCACCATATTTTAGATATAGATTTGAGGTAAGAAAACCTCTAAAAAGAGCCATACTATATGCAACAGCACTCGGGTTATACGAAGCTTGGCTAAATAACAAAAGAGTAAGTGACTATTACTTTACACCAGGTTGGACATCTTATCATAAAAGAATTCAGTATCAGGCCTATGATGTTACTCAAGATATTAAAATAGGACAGAATGTGATAGGTGCAATTTTAGGAGCAGGCTGGTATAAAGGAACATTAGGGTGGGAAGGCAAGAAAAATATCTACGGAGATAGATTGGCTTTTTTGGCACAATTGCATCTTTATTATGCAGATGGAACTGAAGAGATAATTTCTACTGATGAAAAGTGGGAATATAAATTGGGACCAATTTTATTTTCTGAATTTTATGATGGTGAGATTTATGATGCACGTCTGGAACTGCAAGAATGGATGAATCCAGCACTTTATGATAAAGACTGGAAAAAGGCTAAAGTTATAGAATACAGAAAAGATATATTAGTAGCTCAGGAGAATATTCCAGCAAGAAAAATGGAAGTAATCAAGCCAGTAGCTATTATTACAACTCCCAAGAGAGAAACTGTTATAGATTTTGGACAGAATATGGTGGGTTTTGTTAGATTTAAAGTTAAAGGAAATGCTGGAGATAGAGTTGTGCTAAAACATGCAGAGGTATTAGACAAAGAGGGAAATTTTTACACTGATAATCTCAGAAAAGCAAAGCAAACTATTGAATATATTTTAAAAGGCGATTATGAAGAGATATTTGAGCCTCACTTTACTTACCAAGGTTTTAGATATGTAAAAGTTGAAGAATATCCAGGAAAGGTTGATATAAACAATTTTGAAGGGATTGTGATCTATTCAGGGATGGAAACAACAGGAGAATTTGAATGTTCAGATGATCTTGTAAATAGACTTCAAAAGAATATAGTATGGAGTCAGAAAGGAAATTTTGTTGATGTTCCAACAGATTGTCCACAAAGAGACGAAAGACTTGGGTGGACAGGAGATGCTCAGGTGTTTATTAAAACAGCTTGCTTTAATATGGATGTTGCACTTTTCTTCACCAAGTGGTTGCATGATTTGGCAGCAGACCAGTTTGAAAATGGTGGTGTGCCTTTTGTAATTCCAAATATTTTCTTTTCCAAAACTCAATCATTCGGAGATGAACATTCTTCTTCAGCTTGGGGTGATGCCGCAACAATCTGCCCATGGACTATTTACCAGTATTATGCAGACAAAAGGCTTCTTGAGCAGCAATATCAAAGTATGAAAAAGTGGGTTGAATATATTAGAAAACAGGGAGACAATGAATATTTGTGGAATACTGGCTTTCACTTTGGCGATTGGGTTGCATTAGATACTATAGAAGGTAGTTATATTGGTGCCACACCAAAGGATTTGATTGCTACTGCATTTTATGCATATTCAACATGGATATTGAGTCAAACAGCTAAGGTTTTGGGCTATGTTGAAGATGTTGAGGAGTATACAAAACTATATCACAACATTGTAACAGAGTTTAGGAAAGAATTTGTAACACCAAATGGAAGACTTGCTGCACATACACAAACTGCTCACGTTTTGGCTTTAATGTTTGATTTGCTTGAAAAGAAAGACGTTGAAAAGAATGTTGAAATGCTAATTGAACTACTAAAAGAAATAGATATTACGGATGCAAGCAAGGTAGATTATGCACTGACAACTGGGTTTGTAGGCACTCCATATTTGTGTCATGTATTGACAAAGTATGGACGAAGTGATATTGCATTAAAGCTTTTGCTTAGAAAGAAATATCCATCTTGGTTATATCAAGTATTAAAAGGTGCGACAACTATATGGGAACATTGGGACGGAATAAAAGAAGATGGAACATTTTGGGATGCGAATATGAATTCGTTTAATCACTATGCTTATGGTTCAATTGGTGATTGGATGTATAGTGTTTTAGGTGGACTAAATATCTTAGAACCTGGATTTAAGAAATTTTTAATTAAACCTTATTTTGAGTATTTTAATTACGTTAAGTTAAAATATAAATCTATGTACGGTGATATTTTTGTTAGGTGGGAAAAACAAGTTAATAGTATAAAACTTGAGTTAATTGTTCCTGCAAACACAGAGGCAATTGTGGAACTTGAAAAGATTGATACTGATACTTTTAAAATATTGAGTCAAGAAAATTCAGGCTCCGAAACAGGGATAAAAGATATTACAATAAATGAAAATATTATTAAGATATCAATTGGTTCAGGTAACTACAAATTTGAATTTAAGAAAATATGAGGAATGTAAATGGAGCGGTTTTGAGCCGCCCTATTTTTAAAATTTACTTTATTATAATGTTGATACTGGGAGTGATTATGTCCTATGCTTGCATTAGAGAGGCAACAAAAGATATTGTCGTTGTTATTTTCCAAAAAAAGTGTAAAGGTTAGTAAACTTAGTGAAATATTTAATGTGTCACCAGAGACAGTAATGAATGATTTAAAGAAATTTGAGAAAGAAGGCATAATAATAAAAGCATATGGTGGGGCAGTTTTGAAAGAGGGATTTGAAAAGAAATTCAATCATTTTGAGGAAGAAGTTAAGGACCAGTTTTTAACAGAAGCAGAAAGGTTGGCAAGTGCGATAGTAAGGGAAATCGAAGAAGGTAGCGTAATTGTTCTTGACAACAGTGAAGTTTCTTTAGAAATAGCAAAGAAGATAAAGGAAAAGGGAATAGGAATAACTGTTATAACGAATTATGTAAAGGTTGTAAATGAACTAATGGATGAAAAGAATGTTGAGCTAATTTGTGTAGGTGGAAAGCTTGACAGGAAAACAGGTTCATATATTGGGATGTTAGCACAGGAATTTGTAAAAGGTTTGAGAGCAGACAAAGCAATTATTAGCTGCACAGGTTTTAGCTTAGAAAAAGGTGTAACAGAGGACGATGAGATTGTGGCAAGTACAAAAAAGACCTTGGCAAAGGTTGCAAGTGAAGTTGTATTAGCTGTTATGGAAACAAATTTCAAGAAAAACGGTACTATAAAGTGTATTGATATTGATAGCATAAGTTTTGTGTTTTCAACAGTAACTTTACCAAAAGAAATTGAAAAGTATCTTTGGTATAAAGACATAAAGATAAAATATTGTTAACATTGAGTAGATGTTCTTAGTTTTTTAATATTGTAAAAGCTTCAATATAAGCTAATGTATGTAATATGCAAAAAAATAAAATTCTGAAAAAAGCACAATTTATAATATAATATGTTTTTTGTATTTTTATTACAGAGGACATTGAAATATATTTTGAAAAAAGTAAATAAATATATCATTAGAAAATAATAAAAACGATAAATTTGATATACATTATTAAAACAATGTTGAAAGATAAGACAAAATTAACAAAAAGCATAAGGAGGAACTGGAGAGACAATGAATGAAAAGAAGTTAAAAACAACAAAAATTTAAACACATACAAGGAATACTTAGAATTTACCGTCATAAGTAGTAATGTAGTAAAAAAATTTAGGTTCTTATTTTGTCAAATCTAGTCCTTCCGTGTTTTAGATTTTTAAAACTAAAAAGTAAAGCCATATTTAAATACAAAATTCTGTTAATCCTTAGTTCATAAAGTATCGCTTTACTCCAACAACTCCAATATTTCCTCTTTTGAAAATTTTCCTATAAAAGATTGACTTGCTTCGATTAAGCTATCAAATAGGTCTTTCTTTTTCTGTTGTAGAACAAGTATTTTCTCTTCTATTGAATTTTTGGTTATAATCTTAAATGACTGAACAACATTTTTCTGGCCCAGCCTGTGTGCTCTTGCTGTTGCCTGGTTTTCAACTGCCGGGTTCCACCATGCATCAAAGTGAATAACAACGTCTGCCCCAGTAATATTGAGTCCAAATCCACCAGCTTTTAGCGAAAGCAAAAAGACATTTCTCTCTCCACTGTTGAACCTGTTCACCATTTCAACTCTGTCTTCAGCCTTTGTTGTACCGTCTAAATAAAAGTATAAAATCTTTTCCTTGTCAAGCATTTTTTTGATAATAGATAGCATTGAAGTCCACTGAGAATATATAATTACTCTGTGCCCACTTTCTAAGCTGTCTTGTAAAATTTCTTTCAGTGCTTCCATCTTACCAGAGCTTCCTTTGTAATCTTCAAATACAAGCTTTGGATGACAGCAGATCTGTCTTAGTCTTGTTAATAAGGAAAATATTTTTATTTGACTTTTTTCAAACCCAGCTGAATCTATTTCTTTTTCAATCTCTTTTTTGGCTGAAACTAAAAATTGCTTGTAGATTTTTTCCTGTTCAGGGCTCATTGCAACTTGAACAGTTGTTTCTATTAGCTCAGGAAGTTCATTTAATACATCTTGTTTTACTCTTCTTAAAACAAACGGTTTTATCAGCTTTTTCAATTTTTCCAACACATCATTGTTTCCGCTATAAATTGGCACCGCAAAGCGTTCAACAAATTTCTCTGCGCCTCCTAAATATCCAGGAAGTATAAAATCAAAGATTGACCACAGTTCTATGAGATTATTTTCGATTGGTGTACCTGTCAGGGCAAATTTAGCATCTGCACAGATTTCTTTTACAGCCAGCTTTATTTGTGAGTGAGGATTTTTTATGTACTGTGCTTCATCTAAGATACAAACACTAAAATCGATGTCTTTATAAAGTTCTATATCTTTTCTCAAAAGTGCATATGATGTAATTACAATATCATATTCTGGTATTTTTTCTATTGCTTTTTTGCGCTTTGCAGGTGTTGAGTCAATAATTAAAGTTTTCAGACCTGGTGCGAATTTTTCAATCTCTTGTTTCCAGTTATAAATAAGTGATGTTGGCACAATGGCTAATACCGGCTTTTTAATTTTTTGCTTATTTGCAAGAATAAAGCCAAGTACCTGTAGAGTTTTTCCAAGCCCCATATCATCAGCTAAAATTCCACCAAGTTCATTTTCAAATAGAGAAGATAACCATTTTATTCCAAGTTTCTGATAATCTCTTAACACACCTTGAAGCTCAACCGGGATTTCAATATCAATTTCACTAATATTTTCTATCTTTTCAATAATATTTTTTATACTTTCAACTCCATTTGCCTGAATTCCGCTTTCATCTAAAAGTTTTGTTACAGCCACTGCTTCTTGTAAAGAAAGCTCAGCTTTTTCTTTTATAACCTGGTCTATGTCAGATGCAGAATCTATAAATGAAACTAATTTTTTCATATTTGGACTATCTAAAATCAAAATTGAACCATCTTTGAGTTTGTAATACTTTTTCTTTTTCTTTATTGCATCAAGAATATTTTTAAGCTCTGAACTCTCAAGCTCATCACTTTCAAGCCAGAAGTCAATTGAATGTTTAGAATATTTTAAGCAGGGGATAATTTTTACATCTTTTTTAATTTTAAGCTTTTTAAAATCTTCTGAATAATAAACGTCAGTTATCTTTTGGATTTGCGAAACACCTTCTGCTAAGAATTCCATGAATATATCGGGGTCAAGACATTCATAATAAAATTCTTGGTCAGATTTTATCTCATTAAACCCATAAGCAAACAAAATACTTTGAATTTCAAACAAACTAAAATAATCAAATAATGGAACTTTCTTGGTTTTTGAAATTGTATCAAATATTTCATTCATTCCACTGATTCTTGCAACAAACCTTTCATTCTCAAATTCCAAATATAATTTGGGTTTAATAATATAATCTTCTAAAATAAATTTTTTGAGGTCAGGGTCAATTTCTAATTCAAAGTGCTGGTCTAAAAATAGATAATATTTATTCATAAAGTCACAAAAGTCTTCTTTATTAAGGGTAAAAAATTTAATGTATTCAACTTTAAAAAAATTAAATACTCTATTTGCTTCAGCCATTTTTTTAATTATTGAAGAAAATATCTTTTGCTCTGGTGTAAGCTTGTAAAGAGTACCATCTGAAACAAAATAACTTCCGTCGCTATATAAAAATTTTCTGTTAGCAATATCTATTAAATCACTATAAAGTCTTACCTGATTGTCCTCAAGTTTTAATAAAATCTTTGGTTTTACCTTAGTGCAAAGATCAACTTTTACTTTATGAGCATCATAATAATTTGCTACAAAGTAATCAAAAGATATAAAAATTTCTTCATTGTCAAGGATTTCAATTATTTCATTTGCAATTTTGACAGGTAAGTAAATAGTATTTCTTTCTGTTTCTAAATCTAAAAAGTTCAGATACTTCAACAGTACATCCAAAAATTTTTTGTCTTTTTCACCAAAAAAATGATAAGTAGGATTGTACACAAAATTCTTTCCAAACTGAAATGGTTGTTTTTGCTCATACGCTTTTAAAAATTCTGGTATATATGAAACAACATAGTCTCTTTTCAAATCTAAGGTTTTTATTTTTAATTTTAAAGTTACTAAATCGTTAGTAGAAGATCCGAAATATTTTTCTAAAAATATATTAGGAGACTTTACAGACAAATTATCAAGTGAAAACTTAATATAATTTTCTTCAAAATTGTTTGCAAAAAATTGATAAATCCGGGAATTTTGTCTTCTTTCCTTCTCAATAGCCTCATTTAATTTTTGTTCTAACATTTGAAGCAAAGATTCTTGCATTTTATTTAGACTATTGAGAATATATTTACCATCAGCAAAGCTTTTTAGTACAGCAATTATATGCCGACAAAAATCATCAAATTGAATTAAATCTTCTATATCAATATCTTCTTCCGATTCTAAATCAATATTTTCCAAACTGCATGTACACGCAGCACTTATAATTATATTTTCAATTTTTATATTACCAAAAAAATCCTGAGTCATATATGAAGGCAAGTCAAAATCAACAAAAACCCAATATTCATTTTTGCCATCATCTACTTTGCCGTATATTGCATTTTGTTCTTGGTCATATTGAATATCTTCTTTTTGTATTTTTCGAGCAAGAGATATTCCTTTTTCAAAAGCTTTTCTGTTTTTTGCAAGTTGAGCAAGTTGATTGTCTGTTAAAAACTGCACAATAGTCTGATAGCTAAGCTCCATTGACATTGTCTTTCACATCCTTTTGATAAGGTATAGTTCTGCGCAGGAATTTTTGTTCATATTGATTTTATCAAAAAATGAACTTTATTCAATAATCTAAAAATTATTAGAAATGCTCAATTCTCTTATCCAAAACAAAAAACCTCATCCCTTAAATTTTCAAGGAAAGAAGCTTAAAGACTAGATTAATCGCCGATTGTTGCTCGAATAATCTCAAGCTTTTTCTCAATCATATCAGGTATTGGCAAATTGTATGGGCATCTTGTTACGCAAACTCCACATTTAATGCAATTTTTTGCTTTTTGATATGCATCATAAAACCAGCCAGACTTTAGAGTATTAAAAGGCAATCTTTTCATTGCAGAATCTGCATGGAGTATTACCCAAATAGGAATTTGTTGAGGGCATGGTTGACAATAATTGCATCTTCTGCAAAATTCTTTACCAAGCTCTTTTCGTATCCTTTCTATTTCTTTCATTTCATCGTCAGTCAAAGCACTGAGATTCATAGCAACATTAACATTTTCATCCAATTCCTTAATGGTTTCTATTCCAGGGTCAGGTACGACAAATTCTTTTTGCAAGACGTATTTTAAAGATAGAGCAGCGTTTGGAATAACACCGCCACCAACTGGCTTCATTGCAATTATTCCAATATCTTTTTGGAGTGCTAATGGGAAAACTTTGTCTTCTACATCTGTTTCTATTATATTATAGCAAAGTTGGATCACATCAAATTTATCTGTATTTATTAACTTTTCAAGAATTTCTGTACTGTGGCTTGAAGCGCCGATAAATCTAATAAGTCCTTTTTCCTTTGCCTCAACCAGTCCCCAGTAAGCTCCATCTTCAGCAAAAACCCTATTGAATGTATCTATATCATTAACACCATGTAACTGATAAATGTCAATTTGTTCAACACCAAGATTTTTAAGGCTTATTTCAATATCCTTCAAAATTCCTTCTTTTGTTCTATTTTGTGATTTAGATGCTAAGTATACTTTTTTGTTAATTCCTTTCAAAGCCTTACCAATTTTTATTTCACTATCAGTATAACCTCTTGCAGTGTCAATCAAATTAATTCCAAGTTCAATTGCTCTTCTGATTAATCTTATAGCAGACTCCTCATCGATTCTTTGTATTGGTATTCCACCAAATGCTATTGGGAAAACCTCAATATTTGTCCTACCAAGCCTTCTGTATTTCATATTTTTATACCTCCCTTATTAAGCTATCATTTTCATCAATTAACTGCACAGAACACAAATGATAATAAAGTCCTTTTTTAGCAAAAAGCTCTTCATGTGTGCCCATTTCCACAATTTCGCCATCTTTCAAAACTATAATCTTATCTGCCTTTTTTACAGTAGATAACCTGTGAGCAATAATTAAAATTGTCCTTGTACCTGCTAAGTTGTTTATGGCTTCTTGAATTTCTTTTTCTGTTTCTGTATCAACAGAAGAAGTTGCTTCATCTAAGATTAATATCGGTGCATTTTTCAAGACAGCTCTTGCAATTGCCAAACGCTGTTTTTGGCCTCCAGAGAGCTTTACTCCTCTTTCGCCAATTACCGTATTGTAACCCTGAGGAAGATTTTGGATAAAGTCGTGAGCACAGGCAATTTTTGCTGCTTGAATTATTTCATCCATGGTAGCATCCTCTTTTCCGTATGCAATGTTTTGAGCAACTGTTCCATTGAACAAGAAGACATCTTGCATTACCATACTGATATTGTCGTGTAGGGACTTCAATGTGACATCCCTTATATCGATATCATCAATCTTGATTGTACCTGAGTCTGGGTCATAAAAGCGATTTAAAAGATACATAATTGTTGTCTTTCCAACACCTGTTGGGCCAACAAATGCAACCATTTGTCCTGGCAGAATCTCAAATGATATATTTTTTAAAACCTGAACTTCAGGATTGTAAGAAAAAGAAACATTTTCGAATGTGATTTTACCTTGGACGTTTTTAAGTTTCTGCGCATTCTCTTTTTCTTTTATCTCAGACTCTGTCTGAAGAATCTCAAAAACTCTCTCAGCGCCTGCCAAAGCTTGCTGAACGTTTTCAATAACTTGAGATAGCTGAGTCACCGGTTGATAGAACATGCTAAGATACAAAATAAATCCAACGATATCTTGCACAGGCACTTTTCCCATCAAGGACATAAGTCCACCAACAGAAACTACTATCACTGTTCCAACAGAGCTTAGAAAACTTACAGTTGGATGAAATACTGCTGAGAGCTTGAGAGCACTCAAAAGCGCGTTAATGTGCCTATAAATTTTTTCTTTTATTTTTAAAAGCTCTTTTTCCTGCTTGTTAAAGATTTGTATTTCACGGATACCTGAGAGATTATCTTGCAAATCAGCATTTAAATCTGCTAAGGCTTTTTGAGCTTCTCTGAAATTTGGCAAAATCTTTTTGGCAAAGACTGTACCGCTTAAAACCAGAAACGGTATGGGAATTAAAGATAGCGCAGCAAGAACAGGGTTTATGATAAAAAGGATACACGCAACACCGAGTATTATAAGAGAATTTGTAAACAGGTCTGGAACAGCATGAGCAATCAAAACTTCAAAATTTGCAGTATCATTTACAACTCTTGACATAAGCTGCCCTGTTTGTTTGTCTACGAAATATCCGAAAGAAAGTTGCTGGAGCTTACTATAAACCAAAGTTCTCACATGTGCAACTAAATTCCATGCTGCATAATGTGAAAGATAACTATTTAAAAACTGAAATACAATCCTTAAAATGTAAGATAAAATCAATATAAGAGAGATATTGATTATCATTCTCTTTGCATTTGGGTACTTGCTAATATTTGTAATTATTCCTGTCAAATCCCTCACAAGCCACGGACCAAGAAGGTTTAATGCTGTGATAGCAAGCATGGAGATACCAGAGATAATAAGATATTTCCAGTATGGTCTTGCCATCTTCACAAGCCTTATCAAATATTCCATTTAATCATCTCCTTGAAAAACTTACTCAATGATTTCAAAAAGTCCGAATCCCTGAGAGTTTTTTGAGCCAAGTCCGCAGTAATATGCAACTTCCATTATTATTGGGTCAGTTTCAATTGTATAAAAACCAAGCCAGCCTTTTATGGGCGTCTTTTTAAAAAGCATGGGTTTAAAGTGTGATTTTTCTTCAACCTTCAGTGGTTTTAAATCAAATCTAAAACTTTTTTCGTCAAAGTCTTTTATTAAAAGCTTGCATTTTTTCATCAGGTTTTGGGAAATAAGATTATAAAACTCATCCTCAAAAGGAGTAAAAAAGTGCTTGTATTCTGAATTTTCATTTCTGATTGTTTTGTATGCACACATAGGAGATAACATTTTTATTTTATGGAAACTTGAAAATTTTGGTCTTTTGAGCATGTTTGCAGATGTCACATATAGTATATTATCTTTTAGATAGATTTGGTCTTTTTTTAAAAGTCCGGTTGAAAACTTTACGACAAAATCCTCAACAGGTGATGACACTGTAAGTGAAACCTTTTTGTCAAATATTATTTTTTTATTTAAGCCTTCTCCGACAATCTTAAATGGTCCTTCTAAGCGAGAAAATGAAAAGAGTTTAAAGTTTTTCAAATCAACCTCATAACCTTTGTCATGTAAAAATGTTGCATAGATTTTGTCGTCAATAGTATTGTATATCATGGACTGAACAAAGTAGTTGTAATGAATAGGAAGTTCAATTGGGTTTTGGGATTCAAAGTCTACTTTTATTCGCATGGTTTTCTCCCTTTCCTTAAAATGAAGTTTTGTTTTCCATAGAGATATTTTATCAGGAAAATTAAGAATTTGCACAGCTGCTTTTAAAAAAACATATCAAGATTTTAATGTTTATTTAATTTTTTTAAGTGAATATAGCAAAACATTTTTCATTAATGATATTATAAATTTTGAAAATACAAGCTTAAAAAAAGGAGGCCAAAAAGATGCCAATCACCTTTAACCCCCAAACAGGCATGTTTTTCATAGAAGCAAAGAATACAAGCTATGTAATAAAGCTTTTCAAAGGAAAGTTTTTATCCCATGTTTACTGGGGCAAAAAGATTAGAGAGTTTGGGTGGACAGATTTTGATGTGACAGGAGGAAGAGCATTTGGTGCAACACCTGACCCAAATGACAAGACATATTCATTTGATACAATGCTTTTAGAATACCCTGCATATGGCAATTCAGATTTCAGACATCCTGCCTATCAAGTTCAGCAGGAAGACGGTTCTCGTATCACAAACCTTGTTTATAAAACACACAGAATCTATGATGGAAAGCCAAAACTTGAAGGTCTTCCGGCAACATATGTTGAGTCACCTGACGAGGCCCAGACACTGGAGATAGAGCTTTATGATGATTTGATTGGTTTGAAAGTTACATTGATATATACAGCTTTCAGAGATTTTGATGCAATAACAAGGAGTGTAAGGTTTGAGAACTTAGGAAAACAAAAACTCAAAATCCTTCGTGCAATGAGTGCATGTGTTGACTTTCCAGAAGGGGATTTTGAACTTTTGCATCTTTGGGGTTCATGGGCAAGAGAAAGATACATCGAGAGAACTCCACTTATTCACGGAACTCAGGTAATTGAAAGTGCAAGAGGCGAAAGCTCACATCAGCACAATCCATTTATAGCGCTTTTGTCAAAGGATGCAACTGAAAAACATGGCGATGTGTATGGCTTTTCGCTTGTGTATAGTGGAAACTTTGCTGCAATTGTTGAAAAAGACCAGTACAATATGCTTAGGGTTACAATGGGTATAAATCCTTTTGAATTTACATGGGTACTAAAACCGGGCGAAAGTTTCCAAACACCGGAGGTTGTGATGGTCTATTCACAAGAGGGCTTGGGAGGGATGTCTCGCACATACCATAAGCTTTACAGGAAAAGACTTTGCAGAGGGGTATATAGAGATAAGAGAAGACCAATTCTGATAAACAGCTGGGAAGCTACATATTTCAATTTCGATGAAGAAAAGCTTCTTTCTTTAGCAAAAGAGGCAAAAGATCTTGGGATTGAGCTATTTGTACTTGATGATGGATGGTTTGGCAAAAGAGATGATGACACAAGCTCGCTTGGAGACTGGTTTGTTGACAGAAGAAAGCTTCCAAATGGCTTAGATGGTCTTGGCAAAAAGCTAAATGAAATGGGGCTCAAATTTGGGCTTTGGTTTGAACCTGAGATGGTCTCGCCAGACAGTGAGCTTTACAGAAAACACCCTGACTGGTGCATACAGGTGCGAGGAAGGACTTTAACGCAGTGCAGGAACCAGTATGTTCTGGACATTACAAGAGAAGATGTTAGAAAAGAGATTTTGAGAATGATGAAGGAGATTCTAAAAGCAGCTCCAATTGAATATATCAAGTGGGACATGAACAGGCCATTAACAGAGATGGGTTCGCTTGAGCTTCCACCTGAGAGACAAAAAGAGGTCTTCCACAGATATGTTCTGGGACTTTATCAGATGATGGAAGAGCTGACAACAGAATTTCCCAACATCCTTTTTGAAGGATGTTCTGGCGGTGGAGGAAGGTTTGACCCTGGGATTTTGTATTACATGCCTCAAATTTGGACGAGTGATGACACAGATGCAATAGAGAGGCTTAAAATCCAGTTTGGAACAAGCATAGTATATCCAGCGTCTACGATGGGTGCTCATGTATCAATTGTGCCAAACCATCAGGTTGGTAGGATAACACCAATGAAGACAAGAGGAATTGTAGCGCTTTCAGGTTGTTTTGGGTATGAACTTGATTTGACAAAGCTATCTTGTGAGGACAAAGAAGAGATTAAAAGACAAATTGAGCTTTACAAGAGAATATGGCATATAGTGTTTGAAGGTGATTTGTACAGATTAATTTCTCCATTTGAGGGAAATAGCGCTGCATGGATGTATGTGACAGAGGACAAAAAAGAGGCAGTTGTATTCTATGTTGAAATTTTAAGGCAGCCAAACCCACCAATCAAAAGGTTAAAATTAGATGGTCTTGACCCCAGCAAGAGCTATTTAATTGAAGGTGAGCAAAAAACAAGGTTTGGCGATGAGCTTATGAACATAGGACTTATGATTCCTCAGATGTGGGGAGACTTTAATTCTCATATGTGGATTTTAAAAGCAGTTGATTAGATTTAAATTTGGTAGTATAATTGTAAAAAAGCAGGAAAGTGTGGTTCTATGATAAGGAAACTTTCAAATGCTGATTTTAAAACTCTTATGGATTTTGTCCGAAAGGAAAAAGAGTGGAATATATTTATAATTGGCGATATCTTGAGTTTTGGTTTTGACTCACCGGTTGTTGAGGTTTGGGGAGAATTTGACGTTATCTCTGGGAATTTAAAAGCAGTTCTTCTTCGCTATCGCAGAGATTTGATTTTCTATTCAGATTCTGACAGCTGGGACATTGACTCATTTTGCAATATTATACTTACAACAAGGTGCAAAGTTTTTTCTGGCAAAAAGGATGTTATTATGCCGTTTTTGAAAGCACTGAATGTGCTTAATAAAAGAGAGCAGCTTTTTATGAAGCTTGACAGCAGTGTAGATAAGAATAAATTAGAACTTTCTCAGGAAGAATTTGAAAAGGTCAGGGTAATAAATAAGGACAATTTAGAAGAAAACCTTGACAAGCTTGAACTGATAGTATACCTATATCAGTCTATAGAAGAATTTTTAAATCCCTCAACGTTTGAACAGCTAAGACAGGATGTTTTGATGGGAAGAAGCAGGATATATTATATAGAAGAAGATGGGATGGTTGTATCATCTGCACGAACGAGTGCGGAAATTGCAGACATGGCAATGGTTTTAAGTGTTTGCACAATGCACGAGTATCGTTCAAGAGGATATGCTACTATGTGCATGAAAAGACTTTGCAGTGATTTGATAAAAGAGGGCAAATCGCTTTGTTTGTTTTGTGATAACCCTAAAGCTGCTAATATATACAGAAAGATTGGCTTTCAGCAGATTGGTACATGGGTAACATTGGGATTGTAAAGTATCTGTTTTAGTCAATCTTAACCACCTGTGAATAGGCAGGTGGTTCTTATTTTTTTAAATTTTTGGTTGTAGTTGTATAGATTTAGTGATATAATATAACAAAATAAAAATGGTGAGCAAACTATGAAAAAATTTGTTCTCTTTTCAGTAGTTTTTTTAAGCTTAATCTTAGCTCCCATCTTATTTACAATTTTTTCGTTTAGTCTTTTATTTTCACAAGACAGCGGTGTAAAAGAATTCGAAGAAAATTTTAACATAAGACTTCCAAGAGGTACAGTTTCAGAAAAAATATATGACGATTATGGTGGTTTTCACAATGATGGTATGAAACTTTACAAATTTGTTTTTACTCCTGAAGGTAAGAAAAGTTTTGTTTCATACATCGAAAAACAAGAAAGCTGGAAAAAGCTCCCTTTAAGTCAAGCATATCAAGCACTAATATATGGCGGAGAAATTAAAGATTTTTCTGGTAATGTTACAGGATTTGGAGGCTTTGCAAAAGAAGTTGGTCTTCCTAAAATTTCTTCGGGATATTGGAAAGCAATTGGTGACAAGTCGGTTATCACTGCAAGGTTTATAGATTATGAAAACCTCGATACTAAAACTCTTATCAACCTTAATTCATATGATTTTTATTTGGCAATCTACGATGCAGAAAAAGGAATACTTTATATGTTCAGCATTAATACTTAAAAAGAACTTTCTTTATATGAAAGACAGAAACAATGTATAGAAAGTTTTCAGAGCAAAAAATTGATTGGATATTAATTACTTTCTATTTGAGCAACTTCTCAGGAAAGTTTGTAGGACAAGATTTTTCTTTTGCTTATAAATGGAATAAACAACTTTTGTTTATTTTATGTATCGTTGGTGATATTTTTTTCAACAACCTCTTTATGCAAAATTAATATTGACTTAGCTATAAAATCTGCTACTACAATTGAACAATTCTATTTTTTATATGAGAGTTGCTAAATATAAGTCTTATTTTTTGTCTTAATGGAGGTTAAAAATGAAAGATTATAGACTCATGCTGTTAGGAATTGCAATTATTCTATTTGGAATTGCTTACGAAGTAACGTTAATTGGTCATGCTCCAGAGGAATTTTTGCGATTTATAGTAAAAACATTTAAATTTATAGGCATTATTGTTACAGTAATTGGTTATTTTGAAGCAGAAAAAAAATAATCGAGCAGATAGTTACTTTATTTTTATAAAATTTTGATTGTAGCCTCAGGAATTTAATGATATAATGTAATAAAGTGAAAAAAATGGAGGTCAAAATTTTGAGTAATAAAAATGTTACCTATGTTTTGGTTGCTTTAATTATAGGGATTTCTTTTACAATCTCTTCTTACTTTTTATCAAACGGCCTTATAAATTTAAGGGCAGAAAGAAAGGTCATTACAGTAACAGGCTCTGCAAAAAAACAGCTTCGCTCTGACCTTGTCAAGTGGACAGGGATGTATTCTGTGCAGGCAAAAGATTTAAAAGAAGCTTACAAACTTTTAGAAGAAAGTCAGAAGAAGGTGAAAGATTATTTCCTCTCTAAAGGACTTTCTGAAAAGGACTTGATTTTTTCTTCAATTTCAACTCAAACAATATACGAGATGCTTCCAAATGGAATATATTCAACAAAAGTTGATAGCTACAAGCTTTCGCAAAGCATTCAGATTACATCAAAAGATGTAGACAAGATTACAGATCTTTCTCGAAAGTCGACAGAGCTTATAAACTCCGGTGTTCAGTTTGAGTCTATGCCACCTCAGTATTATTATACAAAGCTTGCAGATTTGAAAATCCAGATGCTTTCTTTAGCGACAGAAGATGCTGTAAGAAGAGCAAAACAGATTGCAAAGAGTACAGGAAGTAGCGTTGAAAGATTAAAATCTGCTTCTATGGGTGTTTTCCAGATAACTCCGCTTTATTCAACTGAAGTTAGTGACTATGGAATAAATGATACAACATCAATAGATAAAGAAATAACTGCAGTTGTGAACTGTGAGTTTATAATAAAATAAGTGGCAAAAAGCCCCTTCCAGTTTCCTAGGAAAGTTGGAAGGGGTTTTTAATATTCAAACTCAATCCCAAACGGCTTTAATGCTCTTGGCAAAATCCCGTGAACATATGCAATCATTAGACCATAGTTTGTTATTGGCACACCCTGTTTTTTAGCAAGTTCTATTCTATAGAGCATCTCTCTTCGTGTTATCATGCACCCACCACAGTGGATTATAAGCTTGTACTTTGTAAGGTCTTTTGGATAATTGTAGCCTGATACCCACTCAAAGTTTATATCAAATCCAGCTATCTGGCGAAGCCATCTTGGAATTTTAACAGTTCCAATATCATCTGATTGCCTGTGGTGTGTACATGCCTCAGCAATCAAAACTGTATCCCCAGGTTTTAAATCTTTAATTTTCCTGACTCCTTCAACAAACTCCACCAAATCCCCTTTGTATCTTGCAAACAAAATTGAAAAAGATGTAAGAGGAACATCAGGTGGTGTGTCTGCGTCAACCTTTAAAAAAGCTTGCGAGTCGGTGATTACAATTGCAGGTTTTTTACCAAGATTTTCGATAGTTTCTTTAAGCTCGTATTCCTTTGTCACAATTGCAATTGCATCAGAATCCAGAATATCTCTTATTGTCTGCTGCTGAGGCAAAATAAGTCTTCCTTTTGGGGCTGCCTTGTCAATCGGCACAACTAAAACTACAAAGTCACCGGGGTTTATCAAATCTCCTACTATTCGCAAATCCTCTCCAACATCTGGTGCAAGCTTTGAAAGTGAACTTTTTAGCTCATCAATTCCTTTTAAAGTAGCACATGACACAGCTAAAAATGGCATTCCCAAGCTTGTTTGCAAAAAAGAAAGTTTTTCTTTATAATTTGGGTCTTTGTCAATCTTATTCAAAACACCAATTCTTGGCACTTTTTTCTCATCAAATAGTTTTACAAGCTGCTTTTCATACGTCAAATCATCAATGTCAGATACCACTAAAATAGCAATATCTGTTTTGTTCAAAACCTCCAGTGTCTTTTCAACCCTGAGCTTGCCAAGGATTCCTTCATCGTCAATTCCTGCTGTGTCAATCAAAACAACAGGCCCGAGCGGCAAAATCTCCATTGATTTATAGACAGGGTCGGTAGTAGTTCCTGGCATGTCAGACACAATCGCAATTGGCTGGTTTGTTATAGCATTGATTAAACTTGACTTGCCTGCGTTTCTCTTGCCAAATATAGCTATGTGAAGCCTTTCACTGCGCGGTGTTGTGTTCATCTTAAAGTCAGTCCTTTCCATAATATTTCATTCTTTAAACTTTATAAACTCAAAAGGATTCAAAAGTTCTTGTGCTTCTTTTTCATCCATAATACTTAGCTCTTTGACAACATCAATTATTTGCTTGTTCTCAATAATTGCCTTTTTTGCAATTTCTGCCGCCTTGTCGTATCCAATCTTGTCTATTAAGCTTGCTGCAATAGCAGGAGTCTTTTTTGCATACTCTAAACATTTTTCTTTGTTTACTGTTATACCATCTATACACTGCTGCCTGAAAATTTTAATACCATTTTTGAGAATTTTAAGACTTTCAAGAAGATTGTTTGCTATCAGAGGTAAAAAAGCATTCAGCTCAAGCTGACCAGCCTGCGCTGCTAAAGTTATTGCAAAGTCGTTTGCCATCACCTGAAAAGCTATTGTGTTTATAAGTTCAGGGATTACGGGGTTTACCTTTCCTGGCATAATGCTTGAACCTGCCTGAACAGCTGGCAGGTTTATCTCATTAAAGCCCGTGTTTGGGCCAGAGGAAAGAAGACGAAGGTCATTTGCAATCTTTGAGAGATTTACTGCCAAGGCTTTCAAAAGCCCAGAGCATTCAACAAAAACGTCTGCGTTCTGTGTTGCGTCCATAAGATAGTCTGAACGAGCCAAGCCGATTTTGGTTAAAGTTCTTAATATTTCTATCACCTTGAAAATGTATTTCAAAGGTGCGTTTACTCCTGTGCCAACAGCAGTTGCACCAAGATTGACCACTCTGAGCCGCTCTTCAACCTTGTATAGTCTCCATCTGTCGCGTGAGATGGCTTGGGCATATGCACCAAACTCCTGACCAAGTGTTACTGGCAGGGCATCCTGCAGCTGAGTTCTTCCTGCTTTTATTACATCTTCAAATTCATGTTCTTTTTTCTGAAGGCTTTTTTGAAGCTCTGCTATTTCCTCTGAAAGCTCTCTTACATTCCATATAGTGGCAATTCGCAGGGCTGTAGGGTATACATCATTTGTTGACTGTGACATATTGACATGGTTGATTGGATGAATTATGTCATACTCACCCGGTTTTCTTCCAATGTGAATTAAGGCTACGTTTGCAATAACTTCGTTTACATTCATATTTGTAGATGTTCCCGCACCGCCCTGGAATCTGTCTACAATGAACTGGTCATCATATTTTCCAGCCAGAATTTCGTCACATGCAAAGACAATAGCATCTTTGATTTTTTCATCCAAAAGACCAACTTCATAATTTGCAATTGCACACGCTTTTTTGACCATGACAAGCGCTTTTATTAAATCTTTGTCAACGCTCTTTCCAGAAACATTGAAATTAGCAAAAGCGCGTTTTGTGTGAATTCCATAAAGCTCAAGGTCAGAAAGCTCAATACTACCCAAAAAATCCTTTTCTATCCTTCCCATAGCGCGGTTTATCTCCTTTTAAAAGCAACCAAGATTGTTTTATTTTTATCAATTATTATACCACACAAACAAAAAAGCTGCCGAAGAAGTTTTGCCTTCGGCAGCATACCAAGTAATGATATTTAACTTGTAATAACACTTGACTTACAATTTAGAACAAATCAAGATCTTCCCACTCCTTTTTCATAAGACTGTGGTATCTATCTTTGAAAAACTTCTCATGTTCCTCTTCCCACTTGGCAAGATGTAGAAGCAAACCTTTTACATTGCCATCTTCAACTTTTTCAGCAGCGTGTTTATAAAATGCTGCAAAATCGCTTTCAATCAGGTATGCAAGCCTTAAAATTGTAAGGTCTGAAAAGTCAGTATCCAAAATTTTGGAGTTATCAACTAATATATGCGGGTCTACCATTTTGTTCTGGTCATCTACAACCCATGAAATTGAAATTGGTGGTTCTTGGCTGCCCAGACTTTTTAGAATATTCTCAAGATACTTATAATGTTCTTGCTCAATCTTTACAAACTCTTCAAAAAGTTTCTTTAGATTTTCATCCTGCAGGCTATTTGCGTAGAAAGAATAAAAGTCTTGCGCATTTTTCTCCATCTTCATTCCAAACTTCAATATGTTCTCAATCTTTTTGCTCATCATAAGGTCTCTCCTTTTAATAAGATTTTTTTCTCAAAGATATTTATACCCAAAAGCTTGTATTAAAAACTTAAAATAAATCATATCGAAAAATATAAATGATTCAAAAGGCTATTTTCTGTTCCTATCCTATAGGCCTTTTTAAATTCTTTATCTTCTTTATTTGACAGGCTAATATTATAATTTAATAGAATACCTTAATTCTCTCAAATTTACCCCTGCAATATTAATTATTCTTACTTTATTATCACTTCTAAACCCATACCTTTCATAAAAATTCAAAGCTCTCGTATTGCCTTCTAAAACCCAAAGGTGACAGTAATCAAAATTTTGCTTTTTCAATCTATTTAAAGCAAAATTCATTAATTCATAACCTTGCCTGGTTGACCAATATGCTGGTAAAACATATATAGATATGATCTCTCCATATCCAGCTTCTCCATCACGCGATTTGCCAAAACAAACACATCCAGTATCAGTTTCTCCATTATTTATTATCGCCGCTTCATGCAATTTATTAGATAACGCATCGGTAAATGGCTTGATCCACTTATCTTCCGAAATCCCATTTAGATATTCTTGCGGTATCAAACCTTTATAAGCTTCTTTCCACGTTAAAGCGTGTATTCTACTCATAATAGCTACATCTTCAATTTTAGCTAACCTTATATAACTCAATTATTCTCCCCCCATTATTCAAGTATTTATATCTGCTATTCATAATTTAAGCAGAAACCTTTTTTACATTGTATTTTGTTCACAATCTGATATAAGTACTGTTCTACTTCTGCACCGCATGGCACATACAATTAAATAAACTTCAGAAAGCCGAAAACACCAAAGAACTTTTAGCAAAGACAAAAACCAATTTTTATTTTTTCTGCACATAATTTTTTGCTGCTACATAAAAAGTTTTTCCTTTAATGTTTCTTTCTTCTGTACTTTTGGATAACTTAACCTATAGATGCCATGGCAATATAGAATGCTATAAAGTTGTACTTTGTGCTTTTATAGTTTTTAGTCCCTTAGAACTTAGTAAATCACCCCTCGACTCTTTGATATATTTGAAAATAGAATAGGAAGAACAAAGTTGTTGAATTAGAAGGTAAAAGTTTTAGACGATGAAATCACCTCTCAAGTTAATTATTTACTTTAATATTAGTAAAAAAAGAAAAAAGCAATAGTCGGATTATACAAAATTATGGCTCTGATATTGTTAATATTGTTAGAGAAAAGTATCGGAGAAGGATAGTGATGAAGGAAGATAAAGCAAAAGGCTATCCGATCAAACTTTTGGATAGCCTTTGAGGTTATTTATGATTTATTTCAAATTAAAGACTATTCAATAATTCCATTTTGTCTTGCCCATTTATCAAGTTGTTCTGCTATTTCTTGTTTCTTTTGTTCTAATATCTTTTGGTATTCTTCTCGTTCTTTTTCTATCTGCTCTTCTGTTATGTTATTTTGCTTTGCTATTTCTTTACCTTCAGGAGTTAAAAAGAGCAAACTCTTTTTAAAATCTGGATCAATCATATAAATATCTTTTCTTGCTTTATGTTCAATAGCTATTGTTCGAAATTCTTTCCAAATATTTTGCCAATCATAAGGTTTTTTGATTAACTCTCTGAGGAATTTTTCGTAATAGTAAATAGCAACTTTATCAATTTTATATTGAGCATACTCTTCAATATTATATAAGTTGTTTTGATTTTCCTTTAAATATTCTTCGTAACTTTTTTTATATGTTTGCTTTGTTTCGTAATCAAGATATGCATACCTATCCTTCATACTAAGACAGTAAGACATTATAAGTCTGTAAAGATTCTTGGGTTTCTTGTCTAAAAAGTATTTTTCAAAATCAATAGGTGAAATTTCGGAAGGTATTTTATAATTTATCATAAAATTGTCTGATTTTAGAAGAATATCAAAATCTTTTTTAAGGTTTTCATCTACAATTTGAGTTTGTTCACCATTACTATCTTTATTTTTTTCAATATCTGCATACGCAATATTTGAATTATTCAAAGAAATATTTTTATTGTTTGAAAAATAAAATTTTGCGCTTGCAATTGACAACGAAAGTAAAAATACTAATAGCAGAAATATTAATGTTCTATTTTTTCTGTTCATTATTATCACCCTTTCAATCTCAGTAAGATTTTAGTTATTGCTTACTTTGTAAAGAATAACCCAATTCGCCTTTGAAAGTCCATTAAGATACGAATATAGGCTAACATTGTACTTATTTTCTGAATGCTGAGCAACTAATACATCATAGATACCATTTGCACTAGTTTTATCATGAACGATCTGAGAATGATAAGAAGCATCACGACCATAAGTAGAACTATAAGCGTTTATATGCTGAACTATATCGCCTTCTTTTAAGAAATCATAAACTTCAGTTTTGAAGTTTTCAAGAGCATACCAAACAGGCAAAATTTTAATCTGGTAAGAACGTTTTCTACCATATCCATTAGAGTTACCCCAGTGTCTTCTGAATTCTTCAGCACCAGTCCAAGAAGTTGATCTATTTGTTGATGTGTTGTAGAACCAGTAATCTGTATTAGATTCTATACCTGATGTTGCTGATTTAATCATAGGCATAGAACCAGCATAAAGAACCTGTGATGCGAAGTTTGTGCAATCCCCGCCGTAATTTGAGAAATCAGCGTATGCTGGGTTTGGGTTTTCTGCATATTTCAGAGCATAACTTCTTGCAGCGCTTCTATTGTAGTTAGTATTTGTAGAGTTTGAGTTAGTATAGTTAGATTTTAAAACTTGTAAACTATAATAATTTGAACCGGAATGACCGTAAGAGCTTGAGACTAAAATATAATAGTAGCCACTGCTTGGAACAGAGTAGCTAATAAATTCGTTTTTGCCAGTTGGGTTGGTTGAAGAAGTAATCAGCTGTTGTGAAGAATTATAAAGATAGATGTTGTAGTTTACATTCGGATGAGCGTTTATAAAATTAATAGCAACAGAATCACCAGAGTTAAAGTATATTTTAAAATAATCTTTATCTTGAGAAGGATTGGTAGATTGATAAATAGTACCATATATTAAGTCACCACAGGAAATACTGTTAGCAGTAGAGAAAGAGTTATTGTTTTCTGATTCATAAATAACAGCAGCAGATGCAAAATCATTGTACCATAGAATTAGTAAAAAAGCAATAAAAGGAGTTAGAATTTTGACAAAGAATTTATGGGAAAATTTTTTCATAAGTAAATCACCCCTCGACTCTTTGGTATATTTGAAAATAGAATAAGAAGAATAAAGTTGTTGAATTAGAAGGCAAAAGTTTTAGATAATGAAATCACCACTTAAGTTAATTATTTACTTTAATATTAGCAAAAAAAAGCAAAAAACAATTAGCATTTTAAATAAAGTTTTAGATGAAGACAAAAAGAAATTTTGTG
>NZ_APGP01000017.1:0-1018 GCF_000404025.1 Caldicellulosiruptor sp. F32 | reverse complement strand
CTTAAATTTCTTCGGTCTTCCTCTCCTGCTGCTTTTTATTTTTAATACCAGGGCTTTTATTACTTTCTCAATTGTCATAAGTATATTTAAAAATTTTTGTTTTTGTTTTTTAATAAAATTAGTCATTACCATCCTCCTTAGTTAGGTGTTTTTAGTCTTCCCTTACTATATTTTACCTCAAGGAGGATGGCTTTTTATATATATCTATTTATTGTCTTTTCTGTTAATCTGTTTTATTCAACAAGCTTATATATTTTAAAAACATAGTTATTTATGCTAAACATGTTTACCATTCTTATTAATTTTAATTTCTCTTCCTTATTAAAACAATTTTTATTGATAAACCTTTCTTCACTCCCATTTAATGTTTTTTTTTAATCTCACCTCTAACTCTGCTTTTGATGGCTTTAATAAATCCTTTTTCATTTTTACATTACTCTCTTTTACAATTGTAATTACATATATATTTTACAATAGTAAAAACCAATTTGTAAAGAGGTTTTTGAAAAGTTTTTTGGAGATTTTTATACAAAAAAATTCAAGCCTAAACATGTCTTTCTATTCTTCTATGCCGAAAATTAGTTATTAGAACTTATAGTATGATATTTTTCCAAAAATGGGAGAATGTGCCTATTTTTTGTCTGATCTTACTATAATTGGAGTATTTTTACATGCGTAGTATAATAATAAAATAAATAAACCACTCAAGAGGTGAGTCGAAAATGTTTAAGAGCTGATATTTAAAATTGTGATAGGCAATTATAATTTTTCAAATTTCTTAATCTAAGAAAGGAGTTGATTTGTAATGCAAATTAGAAAAATTAATTATCGCAAACTTATGAAAATCGCATTATTAACTTTATTTTTAGCGTTATCTTCTATTCTGTACAACTTGAATTTCGTAGCTGCTGAAAGCACATCAGGGAACAACAAAAGTGATATAATAATTTTAAAAACGGAAGTTATTCCATCTCAAAATGGAGAGAAGATAAGAAAAAATTATTTTTCAAATGGTGGC
>NZ_APGP01000016.1:0-4732 GCF_000404025.1 Caldicellulosiruptor sp. F32 | reverse complement strand
CAAAGGTATCTGCATGGTGTTGCTGCTCTGGTAAGTTTGGGTTTGTAAAAGGTTATCCTGATGGAACTTTGAAGCCTCAAAAGGAAATTACGAGGGCGGAGGTAGTTAAACTTTTGAGTAAAATTGCTTCATTGATAGTAACAAAGCCCGGAGTATATACTTTATCAAAGAGCGAGGGATTTGTAATTGTCAATAGTGGTGATGTTGAAATCAAAGATTCCTTGATAAAAGGTAACGTGTATATAAATCAAAGTGTGGGTGAAGGTTCTGTTACTTTGAACAATGTGACAATAGAAGGCGGAAAATTGTTCGTATTTGGCGGTGGGGAAAATTCTGTCAAGCTTGTAAACACAAAGGTTGGAGAAATAGTTGTTGACAGCAAACTTTCAAAGACAAATATTGAAGTGGGTCAAAACAGCCAGGTTGAGAATATAGTTGTCATGTCTGCATCAAAAATTACTCAGGTTTCTGAGAAAAGTTCGATTAAGTTTATTACATTAAAACAGAGTGGAAAACAGCCTGCGGATGTTGAAATTAAAGCAAACTGTGAAGCACTCTATGTCAGTTCTCCCAACAGCAATATAAATCTCCAGAATGCTAAAATTAAAAATTTAGTGGTAAGTGATCTTGCGCAAAATTTCAGGCTTTCGGTGGCTAACACAAAGATTGACAGTGTTGAGTTAAATAGCAATGGGAATTTGAATATTGATAAAGAATCAACCATAGCAAAGCTCATTGTTAAACCTCTTGCTAAAAGTGTAAATGTAACAAGCCAAGGGAAAGTAAATGAAGCTTCTATATTCTCAGATGGTGTTGTTGTAAATGGAAAGAGTATACCAAAAGGCGAAAAAGTAAATATAAGCGAGATAGTAACTAAAGAAACTTTAACAGCTATTGAAGAGGCTCAAAAAGAGACTGTCTCGCAGCCAACTTATTCGAATGGAACTTCTTCAAATACAGGGGGGAGCAGTGGCCAGACAGGGCAAAACCAGCAAGGAAGTACTCAGCCACAGCCAACCTGGCAGCTTGTGTGGGAAGATGACTTTAATGGAAGCTCAATTGACACAACAAAATGGAACTTTACAATTGGTGCTGGTGGTTATGGCAACAATGAACTTCAGTACTATTCAGACAGGCCTGAGAATGCAAGAGTGGAAAATGGTAAGCTTATAATTGAGGCAAGGAAAGAAAATTATCAAGGAAGTCCTTATACTTCAGCAAAGCTCACAACACAAGGCAAGTTTGCGTTTACCTATGGAAGAGTTGAGGTGAAAGCTAAGCTTCCAGAAGGCCAGGGTGTGTGGCCAGCTATCTGGATGATGCCAGAGGATTTGAACATATATGGTGGATGGCCAGCGTGCGGTGAGATTGACATTATGGAACTTTTAGGGCAGGAACCCAACAAGGTTTATGGAACAATCCATTATGGTAATCCTCACACATACCATGGTGGCAGTTATACATTGCCTGAAGGCAAAAAGTTTTCAGATGATTTCCACGTATTTGCACTCGAGTGGGAGCCGGGCGAGATAAGATGGTATGTGGATAACATATTGTATTACAAGACAAGCGATTGGTTCTCAAGATCATCAAATGAAGCATTTGATTATACTTATCCTGCACCGTTTGACAGAGAATTTTACCTTATACTCAACGTTGCAGTTGGTGGTAACTGGCCAGGGTATCCACCACTGGATGCAAATTACTTCCCACAGAGAATGGAAGTTGATTATGTGAAGGTATATAAGAGGGTTGGTGTAACTTACAGTGAAAGAGTTTCAAAACCACCTGTTGACACAAGCTATCCAGCTGATGCAAGACCACCGCTTAGCGATGGCAACCTCATTTATAATGGTAGCTTTGATGTTGATGATCAAAATGTTGAAGGCATAGAAGGTGTTCCAAACACAGATTATTGGCAGTTCTTACATCTTGATCAGTTTGGTGGAAATGGCACTATAGAAAATATTAACAATAGCATAAAAATAACCATAACACAGCCAGGTTCACAAACATATTCTATTCAGCTTGTTCAAAGGCCAATATGCTTAGTAAAAACTAAGACGTATAAGCTATCATTTAGAGCAAAGAGCGATGGCAAACGTACCATTGAGGTAAAGCTCTCAAGTGGTGGAGGCGACAATGGCACTACCTGGGTTGACTATGCAGTAAAAACATTTAACCTCGATACAGAGTGGAAAGAATATTCATACATCTTCACAATGCAAAGCAACACATATGCAAGGGCAAGACTGGAATTTAATGTTGGTCTTAGTACATTACCTGTGTACTTAGACGATGTAAAGCTTGTTGAATACAATGTCCAAGATCCGAGTAGCATAAAAGAGCCACTGCCCAATGGAAATCTCATTTATAACGGCACATTTGACCAAGGCGATGATAGATTTGTTGCATGGGAATTTGTAAAGTCGACAGTTGCAAGCGCAACATACCAGATAGGAACAAAACCAGAAGATAGATATTTCAAGACATTAATAACAAATGGTGGTAGCAGTTTTTCTGATATCAGGCTTGTTCAATCCAATATAAAAGTTGAGCCAAACTCTAATTATCTGCTTACTTTTAGGGCAAAGGCGTTTGAATCATCAAGGCAAATTCAAATTTATATTTCAGGCCAAAACTATACACCTATCTCAGAGGCAAAGACAGTAACACTTGGCACAGATTGGGCAGATTATAGATTGAACATTAAAACAAATGAAACTTTGCCTCAAGACTTGAAAGCAAAGCTTGTGTTTGATGTGGGTGGCTCAAGAGTAAATGTTGGAATTGACAATGTTTCACTGAAGCAAATCCTGCCGTCAAGCTTTGTGACAGTCCAGGCAGAAAACTTTGGTACTATAGCTGGTGCTCAGAACCTCGGCCAGTATGTTACATTTGGTCAAGGTGGCAGTGCAGGATTTAATGTCAATATTCCAAGAAGTGGAGAGTATGTTGTTTCATATAAAGTAAGATCCCAGCAAAATAGTATATTAAAGCTTTCAGTTGGTGCTGCGGTGTACGACACTCAAGTTGCTCCAACAAACGGCCAGTGGGCGATTGTAACAGACAGTGTATACTTTGATGCAGGCAATCACCAGGTTCAAATTACTGCTGACAATCTCGATTTGGACTATGTAGAGATATCTCCAAACATGATTGCAAACGGTGACTTCTCAAATGGGCTTGACAAATGGGATAACTGGATTGGCAATGGTGGGTCTGGTAGTATCTCTGTTGTAAACGGACAGCTAAAAGCATCTATCACTAATTTAGGGCTGGCATTCTGGAGCATACAGATTATCCAAGGGCCAATGGCACTTGAGAGTGGAAAAGTATATAGAATCTCCTTTGATGCAAAGTCAAGTTCACCAAGAGATATGTTCATAAAGATTGACGACTCAACATACTATGGGCATCATGAAAGGTATGTACCGCTCACAACAGAGATGAAAAATTACACATTCGATTTTGTAATGGATGCAACAAGGTCGGATATAAGACTTGTAATAGGGCTTGGGACAATGTCGCCAAATGGCAAAAACCCGCTGGAAATGGCTCATACAGTTACAATCGACAATGTAAGAATTGCTGAAGTATCAGAAAACTGCGGATACTTTGAAAGAAATGTGGCAGAAGAAATCACAGGTGGTAGTCCTACTGAACCGCAGCAGTTTGTAGGAGATAAGCTCTTGCCAGATGGCAGTTTTGACACACCAGACAGCCTCAATAATTGGAAATGGTGGTCGTCTGCTGGCAACAATGTTACAACAACAATTGAAAATGGAGAGTTAAAGGTTAGTGTAAGCTCAGTTGGCAACGATCCATGGGATCCGCAGATCTACAGAGAAGGAATTCCATTAGTAAATGGCAAAAATTACAAGATTTCATTTAAAGCAAGGTCGTCGGTTGCGAGGAAGATCAACATTGCAATTGGCAAGCCACTGACATCTGACCCGTGGTTTATTGAGTACATGCCGAAGAAAACAATAGATATCACAACTGAAATGGTAGAATATGCAGTATACTTTGCCATGAACAATGAAACAGATACAAATGCAAAGCTTACATTTGAGATAGGCAAGGTAGATGGATTTTCAACTGTACCATTTGATGTATACTTTGATGATATCCAGATAGAAGTCATCGATTCAATCCCACAACAGCCAACACAGCCAGTACCTCATACTCAAAAAATTGGTGACCAGTTAATACCAGATGGGACATTCGACACAGGCGTGGGCGAGTGGGTATACTGGAGCGGTGACCGGTGGTCAGGTGTATCAGATATGCAAGTGACAGTGGAAAATGGTAAATTGAAGATTCATCTAAATTCTGTTGGGCAGAAGCCATATAGTGCACAGGTTGCAAGAAAGAACCTCACGCTTGAAAACGGACTTACCTATGAGCTTAAGTTCAAGATGAACGCATCACAAAATACAAAAATTCAGGTAAACATTGGAAAAGAGCTGACATCTGACCCGTGGTTTATCCCATATGCACCAACAACTGTATTTGATATTGGAACTCAACAGCAAGAGTATACTCTCAGATTTAAAGTTACGCAGCCAACAGATGTGACAAAGGTTGTATTTGAGTTTGGACCAATAAATAATCAGTACCCTCCTCTTCCACTTGATATATACCTTAATGATGTAACATTGACTGTTGTAAGCGATCAGTAAAAATAAAACCAGATAAGATATTGCGATTTTGTAAGAAAGGGTTGCAA
>NZ_APGP01000015.1:0-540 GCF_000404025.1 Caldicellulosiruptor sp. F32 | reverse complement strand
AGGATTTAAAATTTTCTCTCACAAGAGGACAAAATCCTGATGATTTATTAAAATATATAGAAATCTTGGTTAAAGGAGGCACAGAAAAATATTTTGAATTATCTCGTTTTGGGCATGGAACACAAAGTGCAATATTGATAGGATTATTGGAGCTATATTTAAACTTATTATCCCATTCTAGGAATTCAGTTTTAAGAGTCTTTGCGATCGATGAACCAGAAAATTTTCTACATCCTCAAGGGGAAAGATTGATTAATTCATTGTTTGAGAAAATTTCTCAAAATAAAAATACACAAGTTATTTATACAACGCATTCTCCCGAGCTTATAACAAATTTTGAGGAAGATAACTTCACTCTTAAAGATATAATTTATGTTTACAAAGAGAATGGAGCAACTAAAGTAAAACAATTTACAGAAGAAGAATCTAAGGAACTATTTAAAATTCAAGAAGAACTTAATGTGGAAAAAGGAGAAATATTTTTTGCAAGCGGAGTGATTTTGGTTGAGGGAGAAACAGAAAAACATTCAATACCTTTAA